>NZ_JAQIBB010000058.1:0-27195 GCF_027920745.1 Gallibacterium faecale
TTTGCCACTGTAGAATTATAGTAGTTAGCCCAAGCATAACCTGAGGATGTCGGGTTGCTATTAAATGACTTACCAAATTTAACTCGTGCCTCTTCAGCTCGTTGAGCTGCTTTCTGTCTTGCTACTTCTTGAGTTTGTTGTCTTGCTGTATTTTCTTGTTCAGTTTTTATTTTTTCTTGCTCAATCCTTTTACTTTCATTATCTTCCCATTGCTTATAGCCAGCAGATTTTATTCCTGATGTAGCCTCCATTGCAGCTTTCATTCCTGCAGGTGCTCTGTTATAAACATCTTGATAAGCTGTACTATCTCGATAAATTTCAGCTTCTTTTTGAGCTTGTGGTAACTGTTCCATAGCCCAAGCTTTCTGTGCTTCTGATGATTTATCGCTATTAATAATCCTATTAAGCTTATCGACAACTTCTAATTTAGCAGTCATTCCCGCTACAACATCCTCATCCTTTTTATCTTGATCATTTTTGGTTAATTGATGTGTATAATTAGCTAATCTCATTTTTTCTCGAGTTTCAATTGCCGCCTCTTTAATTCGGTTTTCGCTTCTTAGATTTTCTAAAGTAATATCATGTTGACGACTAAGTTCATATTCCTTGGAGCGCCAATCCATTTCTTTTTGTGCAGCTTCCTCTTTCCAACCATTCTCAACATTTTTAACAATGCCTGTTCCCAATCCTGCTGCCATTGCAGCTAAAATTCCACCGTAACCCATAAATTACTCCTATTGCATCATTTGTTGTTGGTTGCTGGATTGTTGCTCTGTTCCCATTTGCTGTTGGGCAGCTTGTGTAACTTGTTGAAGCATTTGTACGTATTGATTCTCTTCTTCTTTAGAGATTAACCCTTGCGACATATCACCAAATTGTTCCATTGCTTTTAGTAAAACATCCATTAATACATCATCAAGCTGTTGTTCTGGTACACCTAATTTGGCTAACAGCTGCATCGCTAAATCTTTGGCCACTTGCATTAGTACTTGTGGTGGGATTGTTTTCCCATTTTGTCGAGCAGCTTGTAAATTACTTACCATCGCAGTTGCAATTAAATCAGCACTACCGTCAATAGGTCCTTTTTGCTTAATGCGTTCTTCTGCAGTTTGTGCTATTGCATTGATCGAGTTTTCCATCAACATTTGATACATCTGCGCCATACTACCTTGCTGTTCTTGCTGTGGCATAGCTTGTTCTGTTGCTTGTTGTGGTTGTTGGTTAGCTTGTGCTTGTTGTGTCATTGAATCTAAGATACCCATAATGTTTCCTTAAGTCGTTGTCTTGAATGTGATACTATCCCAAAGGTGATTGAGTGCTGGCAAAGTTGCATTAAATTGCTGCCATTTATCCGCTGGTTGCGTGTCTGTATTAAGACGTGCAGTCATTTGATTGAGAATGCCATAATTTCCTTGATTTGAGCCGTCAATTTTTCGTCTTTCTGCTTCAGCCTCTCTCGCTTCTCTCATTGCCTGCTGCCGATTTTGTTCAGCTTGTGCAACTGTACCAATATCTCCATATTTATCTAAAACAGCTTCTCTGCCTCGATAATGATTTATGCCGTTGTTAATAGTTGTTCCAACAGGTAAGCCACCAGAAATAAAATCTACAGCTCCTCCAACTATATTTCCAAGTACTCCTGTACCAGCTTCTTTTATCGCTTTTGTTGCTTGATTATATCCAGCATCATAAACAGCTTGAGCTGCCTGACTAGTCACTGTCGGATTATAGGTATCCGCGAACCTATCTAAACTTGATAATGTTTTTTGTGCCGCTGCTGCACCAACCATCCCTGCGGTTGGTGAAATCTTTGATAACGCATTAAATGCTATTTCACCAGCAATCGGCGACATTAAATCTGTTGCTACACCAACTCCAAAACGTCTATCAGCACTTTTCATTGCATCATTAACACCGGAACCAAAAAGCTTATTAAATTCCCCTCTCGTAAAATCCTTGTTATATGGTGATAGGGCATAATCCATTGAAAAATGCAATTCATCTTTAATGTCATTGATATTTTTGCTCAATAATCCACTTTCATCTTCCTCTCCGCCAGCTAAAGAAGAACCCTTACCTCCTGTCAAAGATTTAACCGTATCTCGTAAATCTCTCGCAGCATTTGATACATTACTTCTTGATAATGAAAATTCTCTGCCACTTCTAAAATCATTATAGCTATCGTTATTTCGCCCTGAACCATAACTGTTGGTGCTGTTAGATTTAAAACGGCTTATTCCAGATCTAATTCCATTATATCCACCATCACTATCGTTATGCCGACCATCTCCAAAACCATCTCCTCCTGAGGCTCCCGAATTATGGCTAATTCCGTTTGCTCCACTATTTTTACCACTTCCACTATGAGCATTGGCTGCAACACCTCCATAGCCACCATCTTTATATCCCATTTAGATACCTCCTTTTCTCTCATCAGCTCGTTTTTTCATTTCAGTTAATATTCCACCGCCTGCTAATGATGGGTTTTCACCAACTGTTAAGCTGTTATAAGTAGTATCTACATCTGGCACGGCAGAATATTCAGATTTTAACTGTCGTTGTAACTCCATTTGTTCGCGCAATGCTTTCATCTGGTCTTTTGCTTGTTCTTTTTGAGCGAAATATCCGCCTACTCCAATAAGCGTATTACCAATAAGATTAGCTGTGTTTTTGTTATTTTCCAGCCAACTTGATGCTCCACCTAAAGCTCCAGTAACGCTGTTCCAAACATCTGAAAATGAAAATGCCATATTGTCTCCTTATCCAATAGTAATTGATGGTACGCCTAAATTAGGGAATGATGACCAACGTTGTTTTGTGGTTGGAATAGCTTGAAAGAAAGAACTCATAAACCGCAATTCCGAATCTCGACTTGCTTTTAATTGTGTAATCGCTTTTTGTTTATCTGCTTCTTTCATATTGGTATTTTGTAAAATACCCGCAATTTGAGCATCAAAGTTATTTGTGATTTGTTGAGCAAAGTCGATAGATTTACCAATGGTATTTGCAGCGACTTGAGCATTAAGTTGATCCATTTCATTTTGATGCTGTAAATTAGCTAGCTTACTTTGATTACTGTAATTTAAATCGGCTTGTAACTGTGTCATTCCTCGCTGATGTTCTCGATCTAAACCAGCTTGTTGTGATGTAAATTGATTTTGCGTATCAATTTGTGCGATTGGCATTGCAGCATTAATCATTGCTCTTTGCGCCGATTCAATACCAATTGATGAGTTCTGCAATCCTCTTGCAGCAGCTTGTCGTTCTCCACTTGCCGCAGCCGTCTTCATTAATACAGAATTAGCATTAAGATTATTTGATACATTCTGCGCCATATTCTCAGATGTGGATGTTATATTTGGCGTTGTCGTTGACAATGTTGGTTGTTTAAGCTGGCTATTTTTATTAAGCGCGTCTGACATTGATTTTAATATCGGCATAATATTCCCTCTCTTTATCACATAAAAAAAACGCCTTTTAAATTAGTTTTTAAAAGGCGTTACTTTATCTTTTTTCCAAAAAATCCAACCAAACAACCTGACAATTACCCAAAATAACCAAGCCTTAATTGGATGACCATTTTTAAGAATGCAATTACGTAATCGATTATCTGCCTCTACACGCGTCACCTTTCCATTTATACCGTAATCTCTATCATGTTGATGACAACAGTTATTTATATCATTTGAGGCGTATTTCCAACCTGTACAATAGTATTTAGCCATATTTAGCCTCTAATACTTGTAATCTACTTTCTAACTCATTTACTTTTCTCCTATTGCACTCCGCTTCCAGAAATAAGCATTCTTCCGCTCTAATTCCCCATCGATCCCCCGCAGGACGATATTCTTGAATTACATTACCTTCCTCATCTAAAATTTCATTTTCCTCATCCCATTTGTCATAACAAAGTAGTCCATACTCGAATGCATTTATTCCATGTTTCTCGAAAACATCTTTTATTTTCTGAGCAATTAACCCAATATGATATCTTGCTCCATTCCCTTTTTTATCAATAGCATCAATCCATTTATATTGACAGATGTTAACTTCATTCCACGCTTTAACTATATCGTTATTTAATGATGATATATGCTGTTTTAAACGTTCATCTGATGATTGTATTACAGTGTTTACTGCATAAATATCTGCCCATCTATTATTCTGTCTTCCCAATTGATTACTATTATCTAATTGTGGATAAAACCCATTCGTATTACCTCTAAAATGATACCCTGGTTTATACTCTTTCATTTCTGATTGAAAAGTTAATACAAGATCATCACCAAGTGATGTTGTAGATAATATAACGCCGGATTCATTAATATTTTTTAAACTTAATTTCTTAGTATTAAGACTATCAGTTATATTGAATAGATCATCAATAATAGCTCCTCCATTTCGTAATAAAATTTTAGATCTATCAGCATTTGATCCCGTACAAACAATAATTGCATTATCATATGATATGTAATCAATATCATTGCTCAATTCACAATTATTTGCTCGTACTGTTGATGACAATAAAGCGTGTATTCCTGTCTCATTATTTTGTAATAATGAATGATTACAAAATATTGAACCAGTATATTGTGCATATATCCCAATATTATTATTATATATCTGTCCACTAGTTATTTGTACGAATCCACAACTTCTTGATTCTGCGCCAATTTTATTATAAGAACAAATTCCTTCATCAAATATAATTGATCCAGTTGACGATGCTATAATCCCTCCATCTCCATTTCCTACTGCACATGAGTAAGATGACGCATAAACTTGTCCTCCTATATCACATATAATTCCATCGAGATAATTTCCATTTGCACTAATATGCTTTGCTCGTATACCCGCTGCTGTTGATGCATAAAATCCTCTTCTTTTATTATTACAAGATGAGATGAAATCCCCATAAAATGTTCCACCTAACTCTACAACTACGCCTTGTTGATCAAAGCCAGATACTCCTACAAATCTCCCTGATGATACATGTCCTCCAGATAGACCTTGTAAATTACTATTATCAATTTTTGAAATTGTGACAGCTCCAACAATGATCCCATGCGTTCCTTTTTCTGTTTTTTCTACATCATTTTTAGACCAATAATCATCAGAATTACCTACTATCATGATATTATTTATATATATATTCCCACTTATGCATAAAATTCCATCACAGTTAATAAAATTAAGCGTTGTCTTTATTACATATGATTCAGATGTTGATATATTTGTGACTGGGAACGTGTCCACTTGAGCAGTATTTTTTACTATAATTGTCTTATCCGATTGATTAACACTTAATATTTCCCAGCACCCTCTATGTATTTCTGCTCCTTTATCAATATTTACAGTATGCAAATAATCGCCAGGCTCAACCCCATCAATATTACTCATCAATAATGTCACATAATATGCTCCTTTACTTCCTGTAACATTAACTTGAGATTTTATTGATGTATTAATACAATCGTCTCCAATAATACTTATTTGTTGACTTATTTTATTTTGTATTGTCTCTCTTAAAGTCAATTTTCCACTTACGTGAAAATTTAGTTGTCCTGCAATATGTAATTTCTCAATATTTTCTAAGATTACTTTATTTTGCTCATTAATATTTGCTATCCATTCTCCTGTCCCAATTTTTATATTATTGTAACGTAATGCATTTATAAGATGAGCAGAACAATCTATATTATTAACTGCTCCAAACCACATAATATCAACATGGTCAAAAAATATTCTTTTCCACCTGCTTCCCCAATTGCCAACAATACAAATCCCACCATCATCTGGTGTATCCAAATCTTGTAAATCCGCAACAAACTCCCCACCGCCTGTTGTGCCACCTTCATAATAAGCATCGACTAATATGCGTTGACCATGATAAGTTGGTTTAATAGTTCTTAACTCTGCTATTGATTTACATCGACCAATGTACTTATATCCATCGGGTTTTATTAAATTAACTGCTATATCTTTTGCTGCTTGCCCATATTGAATTGCGGTTTGAGCCTGTTCACTTGTTATTTGAGCATTGCTATCAATGTTAGCTAACTGTTGTTCAATATGTTTAATTTGCCCATATTGAACTGGGTGGTTGTCTTGTGTTGGCTTTTTAATCCCAAATGTTTCAGTAAACTCGGTTCCATCATCATTTAATTCCGGTATTTTCTCAAACGAGGACTGAATTGCATCCAACTCCTCTTCAAGATGCTCTCCTCTTGCCAAAGTATAAGCAATATATTGATGAATACGTTTATACCAATTTCTAATATTAGACACGTTGATATCTCCTAATAATATAATTCAAGGTAAATCCTGTGATTTCAAAATTTGGTGAGTAATTACTATTTCCACTAAACAGAAAAGATATGTTTTTGCTATATCCAGCAAGAGGTATTATCGGTGTACTGTAACTTTCTGCGCTCCATAAGAACTCATTCCATAATGATTCATTCCAATTACCACCACTCCCTCTAATTTGTTCTTGAGTGATCACTGAATTTGGTTGCTTAGCACTGTTATAATCAAGACTATATTGAAATTTGAAAGTTAAATAATTAGATGAGGTTGACTGGATTTCAGCATATTTCCAGTGTTTTATAATATGTGGACCACCACAATGGTTATAAGCAAGGCGAACAGTCCAGTTGATAGGGTAACCATTAAAAGAATTAATTTTGTCACTATTTCTATATAATCTGCCATCATTAAAAGCAAAATAACAATTATATGGCGTCCTCCAAACACCGTTTAATGTCTGAGGATAACTAAATTCAGTGACTCTCGTTGTGCCGTCTGGTAAAAACATAACGCAAATATGCACATTATTTTTGCTGTAGAATCTAACTTGATTTAATTCAGGAAAAGAAGCTGAATATGAAATATTGAGATTTATAATATTTCCTAGCTTTTGATTCGCGTCCAATTCATTGGCAAGAAAGTCGCCAAATTGTTCTGTGCTATCAATTCGAATAATGCCATTTTTACTAATGGCGACAGGAATAAATAATGACTGTAAAGTGTTAGGTGAAATACCAACACTAGCAATCTGTTTTAATTGCCAGTCATCAAGTGTTGATCCGTAAAGGCCTAGTGATTTATTACGACAACCTATTAATAATACACCACCAGATAATGATGTTAATGCTGTAATTTCAGAACCAAGCCAAAACTGTTCTGAGCCTAAGAAAGATGACCACTTTGTTGGATACCCAACTTGTGAATGTCCAAGTAATCCACCTCTAAACCCGATAAATAAATGATTTTTATGCTCTGATATATATAATGGTTCACCTAAATTACCAATAGCTATAGGAATAATAATACCATCTCGCCTAACTTCTATAGCTTCGCTACCATTACATCCATACGCATAATTACTATCTACTCCACCATAAAAATTATGGTAAATAAACTTCCAACATAAATCTTTTGTTAAAGTAACTTTATGACTTTCTGATACAGTCGCTATACGGCTACCATTCAAGAAAATATCGCTATTAGCTTCTAAGTATTGGTCGACAACAATAAAGCCTGATAAATTATCTGGAGATATATTACATGAATAGCACAATATATCTTCATTGCCTACATTCAAAGTAGCATTATCCAGTAAGCTATCAATGTTTGTAATGTTAGATAACTGAGTGATATAGGTTTCATTAGCTTCTTTCCATCCAGTTATCTCATCAGAGATATAAACACGGCAAGTATCTCCTGTATTGCGAAATACAATAACTTGATCGTCTAACTCAACAACACCAAGTAAATTTCCATCGCCATTCGGCGCAGTTACATTAGCAATGCCAATATCTATTGCCATTGCTTGGTATTTATGGTGTTGTTCTATATCATCTGTAAGATAATGTGGTGGAACTAATAATGTAAATGAACTTCCTTCCACAAAAAACGTTTCATTCACATTTATCGATAACCTATCATAATAAGCAACAACGAATAGGTGTTCCTTTACATCTAATACATAACATATCGTGTCATTTATCCTAAATTGTTTACCTTTTAATTCATCTGGTACAGTTTCTAATACAGATAAACCACAATATTTCATATTTGACGGCACAAATTTACCATCCAAACATTCATACCCATCAATTCTAGTAAATCCACCTCCCCATTTAGGCTGCACATTCATTGCAACAATAGCGTCACTGGCCATTTTCACAATGGGCGGTGTAGTTAAATCCATACCGCCAGAGACTGCAATAAATTGGGAGGATAATGTCGGTAACTTAGCCATTTTGCTGTCCTAATGTCGCTGTTGGTAAATAATCACGGCATAGCAAATTAAGATATTTATCCCATTCTGCTTGTGCTTTTAACACTAACTCTTGTGCATTTTGTGATAACGCTTTATTCGCTAGTGCATAATAAACAATACCTAAATGCAGATATTCTGGAATAAATGGTGTGTCTATTGAGGATTGAAGCAACTGCAAATTATCCTTACTGTAAGGTGATACATAAAAATTATCAGACCACTGCCGGATAATTTGAATATCAGACCATGCTTCTCTTATCGCATCGACATACTCTAAATTACGTCCACGCTGATTAGTAACGCCTGCAGGACCTTCACCTGTATCACTCATCTCACGGCGTAAACGCTGTGCAAGTTGTAAAAAGTTCATCTAAACATACCCTAAGAATTGGATTGAATAGTTTGCAACAATCTTTTCTGTCACCGAACCGTCTTTCTCTTGTTGATAAATGGTAGTCTTTGAGCTACTCAATAGCTGATAAACTGGCTCTGGCACAACCACTTCCGTATCACGTTTAATTTGATATGAATGCCCATTGATCCAAACCATTACATCATCTTGTCCATCAAACTTTTCAGAGGATTGGATTATCATTTTTACTTTGCGATACGTATTTAAATCACTGCTTGCGTTATCTTGTGTATCACTATTACTTTCCACGTTGTTTTTGTAACTAGCTGGCATTAATTCATAAGGGCGAGTATGTCCGTTTAAATCTTCAAACTCTAAAATAGCTTCAATCAAACTATCTTTCGTTTCACTTTCTTTTGGATCGATACCGCACTGCGTTTTTAAATGTGCAATTAATTCGTCTTTTTTTGCTTTATCTAGGTTAATAAATGGATATGACATAGATTTTCTCCAATAAAAAAGCCCTCGATTGAGGGCTTGAAGGTTAAATTAAGACTTAAAGTGCTGATGCTGCACATTCAATTCGAGTCATCCAAGCTTGGTTAAGAATTAATGCAGCGTGCCACGTTTTCCAACCAACCGAACCAGTTTGACCTAATTCATCACCCTTTTCAGGCTTACCTGGATTTCGCACTAAGATATTCGCAGATTCTTTACCTTTGAGAGGGCAAACCCCGAAAGCATCTTGCCCAAAGATGACAATCTTATAAATGTCAGAATTACTTCCACCTGTTGATAATGTTGTACCTTTGGCGCCTCCTGCGTTTGGTGTCGGAGCAAATAACGCACTAGTCACAAAGCGAATATTTTCCACAGTACCAAATTCATTAGGTGATACAGTGGAACGTGTGCCATATTTTGCAACAGGGACAAAACCTGGCAAGTTGCGAATATCCGGCTCTAAATCGGTATGACATACCGCAATAAAAGCAGCTTCAATCGGCTTAGTTTCCATCTTAATAGAGGAATCTAAAATTGAAGTAACTTTCTTGGCACGGTTATTCATCAGCGTACGCACCGCTTTACGCAATGCAGCAAGGGATAACGGTGTATTAACCTGATTGGTTGCTGCGCCATTCGCAAATACAACGGAGGTTCCTCCATTAATCACTCCCCAGGTTAATAACTCTGTGGTTTCTGCTGCTTGCTCACCTGATAACTGAGTGATGTCTTTTAGTACTTGGTCTTCGTGTGTATCTTGAATCACATCTGTGATTTCGGTCCACGCACCATATTGTTTCAATACAGCTTCGACATCTTCATACACCATCTTTTGTGCAGCAGGACGCACACCTTCTGCCAACGGTGTTAATGCTGGTTCAAATGGCTTCGCACGGCGGAATTTAATTTTCTGCCCTTTGTTTTGCGGAATACCTTTTGACTGTCCAAATTTATTTAACACAATAATTGGTTCAGCGTGTTTCAATAATTGAGCCACTGCATAAACCTGCGTACGTGGCGAAATATCACCGTAAGTAGTGGTTCCTGTAGCCATACTCTTTTTCTCCTTAAAATCTATCTATTACGTTTCATTGTCTCTGCAATGCTGTCAAAGAGTGCATTCTCATCTAAATCGCCTTGATTACCTTTCGGGCTGTTGCGTCCATTTGGTAACGTCATTGCAGACATTTGTTGCGTTCTTTTTAATCTGTTATCTTGTTTAGCAGAGATAACTTTTTTATATTCGCTTAACAGATAAATTGCATCACTTGGATCGTCAGAATAGAACAAGGCTTGCACCCCTTTTGGTTGTGCTTGCACCCATTGATGAAATCCTTGATCGCTAATAATCTGTTCTGCGTCAGGAACAGCTTCAGAAACGAGGGCAATACTGCCGTCTAATTCCTGTTGAGCTAAATCCTGTACGTTAGCTTCTGCCATTTTTGATAACGGTTCAGAAATTGCATTCAAGCGTTGATTTTGTCCGGCAATCAAGCGGGATAAAATACTGGCCATCTCTGGATAATCTTCTTGTAGCTTCGCAATATCTTCATCAAGATTGGTTTGGCTAGCATTTAATTGATCCAGTGCGGCTTTCGCTTGTTGATATTTCTTTGATAACGCCCCAACACGACCTCGATGGCTTTTTGCCATATGTTCAAAGCGTTTTTTATCTTCCTCAAGTTTGCGTACATTTTCCCTTACTTCATCAGAGGCATCTTTCAACCAATCAGGCACATCATCTTTAATCTCTTCCGATGGTTTCACTTGCTGATCAGGCAAGCTAGATTCAGTTGTATCTGCGTCTGTGTTAGTAACTTGAGGTTCGCCACCTAATTTCACTTCGCTTGCGGCTTCTTCAAAAGCGGCTGCTTCATCAAATTGTTGTGACTCTTGATTTTCCATGTATTACTCCATTAGCGGCATTATGCGGCTTGTGTAAATCCAATAAAAAAGCCACTTAAAACTAAGTGGCTTCATCAAATAAGTTTAATTAATCGTGTTCATCAAGCTCAAAATAAGCAATCAGATCGGTTATTTCAGCAATTCGACCTCTCAACACATCATATTGCTGATTCGTCATACCAAGTTGAGATAAACTAGAGTAATAATCATCAAGACGTTTTCTTAGTTCACGTCTTAATAACAGTCTATCTGCATTAGATTGTACTTTCATATTAGCTCCAATAAAAAAGCCGAAACGCATTAATTACATTTCGGCTAGTATGGGAAATTCTAGTGCAATTTTTTGCAGTTGTCAACATTATTAATAATCCTCTTTCTGAATTCTTTCAGCTACCATCTTAATAAGATTATTACGTTTTTCTAATAGACGATCTATTCTCGCTCGTTTTTGTTCTGCACTCATCACTCTGTCTTGATAAATAAGATCTAATTCTCCTTTAATTCCTTTAATTTCCTTTTGTGTTTTATTGAGTAATGGAGCATTACGTAATAAACCTTGATTCTCTTCTCTTAAACGTTCTGCTTCCTGCTTCATACCTCGTTTTTTCTCATAATTATTAATAGTAGCAACAATCTCTGTAACCTTATTAAGGTACTCATAATAATCATTCATGTAACTGGTATATCTGCGTGGGACGTTAATATTTCCTCCCCATAATGCACTAAATACAGGATATTCATTCATATTTTTATCTGGTTGTGCCCCATAATCCCCAGTTTGTCTAAGAAGATAATCGCTCATTCCTAGTACATACATTCCAAGCGTACCAAAATACCCTCTCGCAAGATGATCAATTTGTTTAGGACTAATACCAAAATTACCTGTAATTTGACCAAGCTCTCTGGCTGTTAAAGAGGTATTGTAATCATAACGAGCAGATGCAATAAAACGTTTATCTGATAAGCTTTCGATTTCTCTGCCAGTAAACATATCTTTGTTCATATAAAGTTCAAAAATCGGTTTTATTACTTGCGGCATAGGGTTTAAAGACAATGTATTGATAACTGCGGCTGATATTCTATCGCTTAATTTACCTGTGCTATCTTCCCCTAAAGTCGTTCTTAATAAGCGTTCAGGCATTGTTCCAAACACTACACCTAATTCGAAAGGTTTTGGTATGCGTAAATGTTGATCGCCTAAGAAAATATGCCAGTAGTTATCCTTTTCTTCATCTGGTAACTTTTCATAACGATCGTTACCCATATTTGCCAATGCTAATCCAACAGAAGTTAAAGCGATCATCGCTCCACGTTTTGCGAACGTTTTCGGATTATCTTTAAATGATCGTCCTAATTGTGATAAACCTTGTAATCGTGCATTAAAGAATGGCAATACATCAGCAGCATAACGAATAATCCTTGCATTTCCTTTCATCGAGAAATCCATTAAATCTTTCGCTTCTAAAGCTGCTTGCGCTTTAGATTTTCCATTACGTAATGCAGCTTCATACACAGCTATACGGTTTGCATTTTCTACGGCGGAGTTAAGATGCTGGTACTTATCTAAAAGGTTAGTGAATTGATCTTTAGACCAAACGACCGTTTTCATATAGCCGTCAATGTCTGACTTGCTGTAACCTTTTTTACGCAAGTGTTTGCGAATATTTTCCGCTGCTTGTTTTGGATCGCCTGCATCAAGATAACCGTGTCCAAAAGAAGCACCTGAGAACATTAAATCAACTGATACACCGCCTTTACTATATGCCTCTTTCAAACCTTTTAATGAGTCAATCCCTAATCGCATATGGTTTCTGTCTGTCGTAGCTGCTTGCACTAAATCACGCAAAAAGTTACGCACAATAAAATCTGGCATAGAAGTTACAGTAGCAGTTAATACACGTTTTGCTCCTGCAAAAATTTTACGACCTGGGTAATCAAGAGGCTTTTGATCCACCGAAGTAATCGCATTAAATAATGCTTTATCGTGAATATCAATTAGATAATCTTGTCCTTTAATTTTTACAACTGCTAATCCACCATCATTACCACCTTTTCCTTGCTTATTCCGCATTAATTTTCGATAGTCCATTAAGTTTGAATTATCAATCACAGTAATGACATCAGTATCAGCTAGATTCACGACCGCTTTTGTTAAAGCATCATTCTTCACTGAGGCATCTATCAATTTTGTTGCGTTAGTAATAATGTTACTTAATAAGTCTGCTGTTGCTTTGTCGCTACCTTTTAATCGTTTAATGCCTGCATTTTGATTAGCTAATCCTTTATTCTTAAAAGGCGCTAACACATCTCCATCTTCTGTTTCACGATAAAACGGGATGTACCAATCTGGGTCTTCCCATTTAGCACGATCTTCTTTAGTGAATAAACCTGCTTGTTCTGCTAAATCAAGTAGCGATTTATTCCACGCCATTAATTTTTTACGTGCTTGTTCAAATTTTTGTTCTTTTCCTTTGTTGAGTGATTTTAAAGCGGTAATTTCTTCAACTGTTAAATTATGTTCTCGTCCCTCTGCCATTAATTTTTCAGCACGATTACCAGCAACCCACGCTAAAAAATCATTCATATCATTACCAAGAGATTCCATAATGCCTAATAACGCATCATTTTTAGTCGTCCCTGCTTTGCGTTGAATAATACCGTCTTTCCATTCTGGCAAGCCGTGTAACATACTTGCCTCCGCAATCGATCCTGAGCCTGCAGCTAAACGTGCCGCTGTGTAGCCAGATTTAGTATGATCTGTCACACCAGCCTTATCTTCCCAGTATTTAATTGGAGCAAGTGAATCAAAAATAGCCGTATTAGCCTTTCTACCCCATTCACTTGCTAACGTTTTCCATTCAGCAAAACTTCTAGATTTAGTTTGCTTGAAATTATCAATACTTTGTTCAATAGCACTTTTCTTACTGCCTAAGCCAATCTTATCAAATGCATTTTCTAATGGAGCGATCGCTGTTGAAAATTTAACCTCTGGAAGATATTGCTTTAAGTCATCTTCTGTTTTAATATTTAAAGCAGAAAGGTTATCTGAGCTAACAACGACACTTGGCAATTGAAGCCCCGCTCTATTAGCAAACGGATAACCTTTTGGGGATTGATTTTTTAATACATATGCGGGCAATTGGAGCCCAAAGGTATTAACAAAATCAGTCCCTTTTTTATTGTTCCAATAAAGCAAAGATTTATCTAACATTTTTTGTAATGAAGACAAACTCTCTTTCCCGTATGCACTCGCAATATTAATTAGCTCTACACCGTTTTTATCTTGTTTAAAATGCAATGCTGCAATAACAGGATTATTCTTTCCATTCCTATATTCATTAAGCTCTGTCAAAACAACATAACCATTTTCTATTGTTTGTGATTTCATTACTGCAACAGGATTATTGATTTCTCTTGGCAGTTGCTTAAACATCTCTGCTGTAATTCTATGTTTTCCAGCAATCACTTTTTTAAACGTTGAACCGTGAATAGTAACTTTAACATCAGGCAATCCTAACATCTTCAATACTGTTGGTGTTTTGCCCACATTCACATAACCAGAAACTTCCTTGCCTTGTACTGCCCTATCCACCGCTTTAGCAAAATCACTATCTACACTTTCGTTCAAACTAAAACGCTTACCGCCATTAGGTGGTGTAGGTTTTCCGTTAATTCCCTCTTTAATGCCACCAAGTAATCTCACTAAATCGTGATCGGTCATTTCATTAAATGGTCGATTGAATAAACGATTCATTAATTGGCGTACTCTATCAGCAATAATCTTGAACCACGCTTTGAAATTCTTTTCGTGCAATGTGTTGATTTTCACTCCATAACGCTGACGCAACTCGTCAAAATTCCCTGTTTCGTGTGCGGCTAATAACTCAACTAAGGCTTCCTCTGTGGCAATGTTTTTATTGGTGGCGGCTGGATCAGCATAGTTACCATTACTATCAACAAATCGTTGTCTATCTTCCATTATGGCTTGCGTCATTGCATTAACAACACTGTGTTTACGTGCTTTTTCCATAATGCCTTGATACTCTGCACGGTATCTAACATTAACACCCAAATGCCCCAATTCGTGCCACGTTACCCAAGAAAGACGTTCCTCTTTGCTCATGCTGGTTGTTGCATGGATATTATCGGCAACAATAGTGACTTTATTTGTTCTTGGATTGAACCAACCTTCAACGCCATCACGGATAAATCTGCGAACATTTTCTGGCGCAGTTTGCCCTGTAACAATATCGACATTGGATAATTGCTCTGGTTTTAAGATATTAGAAAGGAGGGTTTGTAGATGTGTTTTATCATATGATTTTATGGCGTTGCTATTAGATTTTGAGTAACGAACATCATTTTTTCTCGCATTAAACCGTTTTGAAAGCGGTATAATTTCACCGTTATCGTCATAAGTTATTAATTCATCAAGTTTGATTTTTTTCTTGTGATTAACAACCTCAGACAATCCATTATCATAACCTTGTTCTAATAATGAATCTGCGTTAGTAAAGACATCTTTCGCTTTTACTTTCTTGCTAACAATTTCATAATCACCTTGTAAAGGTCCTTCTCCGTGTTCTATTGCATAATCACGAACGATTGTTACCCAATCTCCATTAGTGATAGTACCTCCTGTACCTTTTGGATATGCTCGATAAATAGTAACTTCAGCTTCTGGATTGCCTTTTACGCGACGTAAAATCTGCCAGGCTTCTTTATCCATATTGTCAAATCCAGAACCATAATAGCGGTAACCTTGAGGAGAGTATAAATCTGCTGGATAAAGTTCAGATAAATCATCAATGCTTCTAGATATATCATCATAACGATTCGGAGCATCGTGCGACATACGATAATCTGGCTTACCAAAGCCTTTATTCCTTGCAGCTTCATCAACAAGCTCTCTTAATTGAGATTCAATCGATTTATCGCCTTGTTCATAGCGTTTTGCTAATTCAAGATAAGCGTCATCATTATTATTTTTTGAATAACGAATATCATCATTATTGATTTCATCATTATTATTGATTATAGTTTCATCAAATCCAGCTCCCATAGCTTGACGCTGACGTGTAGGCAAGTTATGCGTAGGCAAATCAGGATCGTTACTTCCTCTTTGTTCATCTGGATTTAACTCAAAAGCATTCATCAACCAACTATTTGATCCTGCTCGTTTAATTAATGTCGCTCTATTTCCATTGTGTTCTACAAAAACACTTTTTACATTTCCACTTTCATAGATCTTGCTTGTTTGGCCTTTAGCTAAAGTATCAATTACCCTATCTGTAAGCATATAAGCTGCATCTTGATAACTCATATTATCTTTTCTCATTCTTGATTCGATAATATGAGCAATGCCCATAGCTCCTTTTGTTTTTCCAGAAGGTAATAATCGACCGACATCTCCCCATTCAAAATCAATCCAACCGTCTAATTGATGATTATACATTGCACGATGAACGCTATTTTTCTCGACTATTGCTTTGTTCATTGCCTCTCGACCACGTTTGATGTTGGCTTCAACCGACTTTATTGGCGAACGGCTAAATTTGTTGGCATTATCGTTATCAAATTGCTCTATGGATAAATCTTGTACATTCTTCGCTTGTACTAATGTACCCTCTCTATCAAACATCACCTCGCCAAACATATTAGTTTGAGATGTATTTCCTTGTTTTTGCGCAGCTTGATAATAATTATTTAGGATGTCTGCAATACGTTTTGAACTTCGAGCATTTTCATTAAATATTTGTAAGATTTCTTTTGCTTCTGGCGTGATGTCGCTAACGAAGTCTTGCTGTTTTAAATATTCATCAATATTTAAATCTTGTTGCTTAAGCTGGTTATATTTTTCAACAGCAGCCACAATATCACTTGATAGATCTACCTCATTATTTAGTCTTCCGCTCTCTACATCTTGTTTAGCTTGTGCTACCGTTGGCGCCACTCTAGTAAGAGCGGTAATAATATTCCTTGCACCTGGATCTGTACTCTCTACTGCTCTTGATAAAGTTTCTGTATCGCCATACGCACGATACAAAATCGCATTTCTAACCCGTTGAACGCCTGTTTGACTTAAATTTCCTGCACTATCTAATAACTCATTACGCAAGTTTTCTGGTTGGTTTTGAATAAATTGACGAATAAAATTCTGGTTATTTGGATTATTTAAATTTCCATTGTCACCAATATAAAAGTTATCCATACTCGGCAGACGTTGTGCATCCACTTTAGCTTGTTCAAGGTTACTCATACGCATTCCGCCTTGTTCATTTGAACGAATTGCGGCTTGAGCAATATCCACTGGAACATTTAAACGTCTTACTAAAACAGGATTGGCGACTTGAGAAATTTGTTCAGGCGATAAACCAAATTTATCAGCATTATCTAATAAATATTGTCTGTAATTATTAGCTAACCCCTGTTGATATGCTTGCCGTAGTGCCATTGTTCGACCATTTCCAGCAATAATCGTTGATCCATCTTGTGCTAATAAAGGCGCTCCAATATCCATAGTTGGGCTAGCAGATAGTTTTCTTGGGTCAAGGTTTCTAGCAATCTCATTAATCTGGGATAGGCTTGCTACACGATTCCTGTCTCTGAATTGATTATCCGCTTTATTCTGTGCTGGCATTAAATTGGCCGCATCGACAACCGCATAAGAGATTGGTTGATAATTTCCATTCCCAATATCTACTTCATCTACTCCACCCAATTGATTTTCTGTAATGGCGGAAGTTTGTATTGGTGTATGATTTTGCGTAAATGTATTAACCGCATCTTGAGTTTGTGACTGAGATAAATCAGGTTGGTTTGTTGATTGATTTAAGTCAGCCATTATATTAGCCGCTCTCGCTTCACGTTGCGCCATTGCGTAATGGGCGTTAAAACGGCTTTGTGAGATTAAATCATCAAGATCGTTTGCTTGTTGGTTGATCATATCAACATAACTGCGTAATGACTGATCTACCGTTTCATTTCCAGTTGACTTAAATTCTAACAACTGCTTTTTAGCATTATTTAATGCACGTCTATTACTATAAACATCTAATGCGCCTGTTGGTGCACCAAAAGCAGCTCCCAAAATCGCACCTTGAATTGCATTACTAGCCATCCCCTCTGTAATATCTCGATTTTGGTCGTAATATTGTTTTGCGGCAGTATTAACCGCCATTTGATCGGTGACACCTTGAATGGCTTCTGTTCCACCCTCAATCATTGCCCCTTTAAGCAATCCACCTTTTAGAGTCTTAGCTGCTTTACCAAATCCCATAAAACCACCACCAAGCCCGCTAATTGCGTTCGTGGCTAAATCACTTAATACCGAAGCTGGATTAAAAGCAGCGTCACGAGAAGCTTTTGCAATAAAATTATTTTTCGCCACTTCAAAGCGTTCATTACCAGTCATTAATTGACCATCTTCTGAATTAGAAATAGCGGAGTACTCTTGTATAAATTTGTCGTTATTTGCTAGTTCCTCATCAGATAACCTCAACATATCCTCTCTAGTTTGATTCGCTCGTGAGCCTGCCATCATTGCTGATTGCACCGCTGTCAAACCTGCCGCTCTCGCTAATTGCTTACTTGCTCCTCGCTTCACTGCTTCATTAAATGCAACTTGCCCCACCTTTTCTGCAAGTTCTTTTTTCATCACATATTTAACACCTTGTTTAGCAGCTGTTTTCGCCCCAGCATATGCAGCAGACCCCATTCCTAACGTTGCAGCTGTCACAAGCACCGTATCTAATTCACTACCTAATACAGCACCTAAATTACCAGCCCACCAGCGGATATTGGTTAATGCAGACGGATCTTCGGTGACATCTTGATTTAACGCTACTTTCATTTCGTCCGACATTTCATTCATTTGGCTGTCGGCATATTTAGCAGAGGCATCCGCAGCTTTATTAAACCAACTTTCTACACTATCAAATCCCAGTTTGTTTGCCCCAATGGCTACTAAACGGCTTAAATCACTTGCCCCTCGTCCAACCCCCATTTGGAAAGCATCAACCGTATCAGCAAGCACACCTTGCTGCTCTTTTTGTTGTGGAGTGGTATAAGTACTAATTTCATCTGAGTTCATATAAGATAATGGCGATACTTCATCATCTTTCTTCCCATAAGCACGTTGGGTCATTTCTTTGTAGCGTTCATTAGTTAAATAAAACATAGTATTTCCTCGAAAATTGGCATAAAAAAACCGCCATTACGGCGGTTGATGGTAGTGAATTGATGTTACTGTTCTAATCCATAGTTACCTGTTGGATTCGTCAGAGGTTGATTCTTTAAGGCAACTTCTGTTTTAAATTTCTGCATTTCCATTGCTTGTTTGCCTGTATTGAGCTGTAAATCGGTTGTAAGTTTTGCCTGTCCTAGTTCTCGATCTACTTGTAATTTCTGTTGTGAATGTTGTTGGTTGGCTTGGATTTCCATCAGCTTGATCTCAAGCTCTTTCTCCTTGATCGCCACTTTCATTTGCTCAATTTTTAGTTCTGATTCTAATTTCATTTGAGCTATTTGTAATTCGTGCTGTTGTTTTTGTTGGGCAAGCTGCATTTCCATTTGCGCTTTCATAATTGCTGGATCTTGCGGTTGTTCGGCTTGTGCTTGTTGCATTTGTTGGAGTTTTTGCTCATATTCTTCGCGCGGGATAAGCATATTTTTAGCCCCCATCGACATTGACTGCATTAACGTTTTTAAACCATCGTACCAATCAAAAGCTTGACTCAATTCAGGGTGTTGTCCAAAGCGGTCTAACAGGTCAATAATCT
This sequence comes from Gallibacterium faecale, assembly GCF_027920745.1. Lineage (NCBI taxonomy): Bacteria > Pseudomonadati > Pseudomonadota > Gammaproteobacteria > Pasteurellales > Pasteurellaceae > Gallibacterium > Gallibacterium faecale. Next base: position 19,826 of record NZ_JAQIBB010000058.1, read on the forward strand.
GTGCAGTTTGTGTTTCTTTCACCAACAAAGCAGATGTCCCACGCGCAATAATTTGCATATCGCCTTTTATCGTTGGGTCGTCACTAAACTGCATATTGTATTCATAAAAACGCCTAATCAGTGGCTTAGTTACTGAATCGTCCCACTCTTTAACTTGCCGTCTTCGTACGGCATTAGCCGCATTCATTAACATTGACATTCCACCTAAAGTCGGCGTAACTTGCCCTTGTTCGCCTTGTGCTATCATCGGCAATCCGCTTTCTTCGTCCATAAACGCCTTAGACATCTGGATAATATTTGCAAATTCAGCCTGGCGAGATTGAAAAGCAAATACACCAAAAGCTCGTTGTGCTTCTACGCTTGATGCAACCCCCGCACCACCTGTAGTTGTCCATACTTTATTCGGCTTAATATTCCAATCTTTATCTGCTGGCTCTAATACTGATTTATTTACGACAATTTGATCGCCAATCGTTAATACACCATTGTCAATCATTCCTCGCCAAGCAGTATTAAGGATTTCCTGTGCGTCACGGCAAAGATAAGGTATGCCAAAACCAAACAAGCAAGCTGCATCAGGCTCACATACATAAACAGAATAAGGAAACTCATTTAAATCTAACGGATCAACATTCACACTGATAATTTTGCCGTTGCCAGACATCACTATCACACCGTTAATTTCGCCTTGCTGTTGCTGATCTTCGTTTAATTCGATCTGATAGCCATCTGCTAATTGCTGGTTGGCTTGTTCAATTAACGAAACTGGAATATTACCGTGATAGGTCCATAGCTCGTAGCGTTTATCATTTATCACCTTTTCTAAGCCAGATAATTCACGCAAAGTATCGTTATATGATGATAAATCGTTACTTGTGTTATGTGTTTCAGAGGCATCAACCTCTAGTAATGCCAACACATTATCTTGCAAGTAATAAGGGTGTTTAGCTAAATTTTGTAACTCTGTCTTAGTGACTGCATTACGCTCAAATGTAAATAAACAATCCTTTAAAGTTGGAGCTGACATATCTGGCACAAAATCCCATGGCAAGATCGCTTTTGCGGTTGGAGCTATGTAACTTTCTGTTTGCGCTTGCCATTCACCACTTGGCGTTTGCTGGTAATAGCGTTTTTCTTTTAGTTCTACTATCGGTGCACGCAAAATTCCTGTTCCTAGTACAGCAGCATAATGCAAGCACAAACGGGCTTCTGCGGCATAATCACACTCAAGTAACTGGTCATCAATTAACTTTTCCATTGCTTCTGCTGCATCTTTCGCTTGCTGCATTAATTGCCTCGCCATCATCACATCTGGCGTTTCTTCCGTCTGTTTGGCAAGTGTCGCAATTTCTGGAATTGGAGTTGGCTGAATGCCATAATTTTTATCATCAGAGGGGAAAAGCATATCGGTCATTTGTGCTGTCCACGCATCAGTTTTACTGCGAGTATAGCCCACAAATACTTTTGATCCACCAGCCTTCACTCCTCCCTCATACTGATTGCGATATTGATACATATCGCTCACCCAGCGTTCTGTGATTGGTTGACGTTGTTTTAACTGTTCATAAAGCAACGCCTGCAATTCGCTGCCAAATCCATCTAGTGTTTTTGTTTCTGCCATAATTAATACCCTGTCTTACTGCTTAACGGTGAATGTGTTTTGATATTGATAATTTGTTCTCTGATTTTGTCCGGCATAGTGTTCAGACATAAATACTGATTAGCATCGTGTGGATGTGAGTAACGATTCTTTTCTGGATTTTCTGTGTATTTTTCATCACCAGCAACATTGAGTTTTTTATACGCATAGCCTGTTTCATAGCCTTTAATCAAAGTTTTGCAATGTGGACTGATTAACATTGCTGGCTGCCCTTTATTAACTAATCTCGATAACCACCAACGCACCGCTTCCAACCTTGCTACGGTCGAATTGCTACTTGCCGGCATAGCGTTTAAACCATTTTCATACAAAATTTGAAAGCACGTTTTTTCATCTGTTTGTGCACGTTGTACACCCGCAGGATCGCCAATAACCTGAATGTCACAATCTTGATATTTTGCTTTAATTAGCGGGATTAATTGTTCTTGAATAAAGCGTTCAATTCCCATTCCTGTTGCCACCACTTCATCGGTAATTCTTAATTGTCCAAATGGAGTGATTTGTCCAATAATTGCTGCAGGTGTTAAGCCAAAATCTAAACCGATATAAGTCGCCCAGCCTTTTACTGGCAATAATTTATCTTTAGCAACATGGAGAGATTTATTGAAGTGATCGATAAATACAGGTTTACCCTGTTGAACAGTTGCAAATTCGTTACACACTCTTGATTTAATCCAGTTTAATGTTTGTCCTTGAATATTATCGAACCAATATCCATACTCTTTCTTGTGATTTTCCACATTTTCTGCCAGTGGATTAGCGATAAAGCGATGACCAAGATAATCTGAGTACAACCCTTTCTCTAACATCTCTTTTAAGTCATCTGTAAGGGCGTTTTCTGGCATATTAGTTACATCAACTAATGCACCAGGTTGCACAAAAAACTCCCACCCTTTCGGCTTTAAAGACTCACCGGTTTCTTCATCAATGCCTTGTTCAAACTGATACCACCAATGATCGTCGTCTGGCGAGTTTGTGTCCATAATCATGCCGTTCCACGTTGCGCCATTAAATCCCTCTTCTTTTTTCTTTTCAGGGTAACGCCCCGTGCGGGTAACCGCCTCTGTTACTAAATAAACAGGTAAAAATTGAGCTTCATTAATCCAAATGCCAGTTAGCTCAAGCGACATCAGTTTTTTAACATCTTTCGGTTTATCCATTGATAAAAATAAAAATTCCGCCTCCACTCTGGTTTTGCCATCTGGGTGCGGAATGTTTAATTTGCCTGTAATGGGACTGTCGTATTTAATTGGGCAAACTTCAGGAGGTATCCACGCTTGAAAAGTTTTAATTACCGTTCCTTTTAATTCTGGATAAGTGTTTCTCACACACGCCCAACGTGTTTTTCTAATACCTTGAGCATTCGGATCTTGGTTTAAACAGATTCGCCACATCTCTTTCACACAACCTACTGATTTACCACTGCCAATAGGTCCACGAATGGCTTTTACTAATGCGTTAGATCGATGGACTTTTTTAAATGTCGGTGATGCTCGATAAATAATTCGCATAATTAAAAGTCATCCAAAAACTGCACAGTATTTCTACCGTTATTCTTGATGTTTAGCTCTTGAGCTAACTTATCTGCTTTCAGCAAGGTTTCTTTTGTCTGTGCTTTTCGTAACTCAATCGTTTCTAAAGTAAGCTGAATTGAAGAGTTTGTGTCACTTAAACTTCCAATTCTTGCTACTGCTCTATCTAAAGCTTGTTCTGCTGACTTAATTAATTTAAGTATCTTTTCTTGCTCTTCGCCTGACGCACATTGTGTTAGCTCGAGTTGAAATCTTTCTACACTTTCAATCGCTGCCACCGCACGTTGTCGCATTAAATCAATCTCATCTTTTAAGCCAAAATCAACAACCTGCTCAAAAATGGATTTATCTTTAAAATAACGGGCATAACCGCTATGTTTGACTGCAAAAGTATTGCCTTTAGGTGGGTGAGTGTTTTGTTTCGCAGTTTCGCAATTCATTTCGCAGTTTGCTTCGCAGTTTTCTTCATAACATACTGATTTATCTTGAATTTCATTTTCGCAGTTTTGATTCTCTGTTTCGCAGTTTGAATCATCATTAAATACCGTTTCTGGCTTTTTGATGTAACGTTTTGCAGTGGCATAATTAATCCCTTTTTTCTCACACCACGCCTGAATTGATATGCCTGTTTTCGCATAAGCTTTGATATATTCAATTTGTAGCGCTTTCCAGTTTAATCTTGCCATAATTACTTCTGCATTTTCTCCGCTTGCCACTCTCTAATGCGATCAATACGGTTTAAGCAAATATCACGCTCACGCTTTAAAATAACGGCATACTTAGTAACATCACCGTAGGTTTGCCCCTTGAAAGTAGATTTATCGAGATAAGTTAAATAAGCAGGTGGAATCGGTGAACAAGTACATTGAACAGGTTTATTTGTGCAAGAACTCAATAACAGAACGAGGAGCATTATTGCGATAACAATCACTATTTTTTTCTTCTTCTGAGATAGATTCAATCGTTTCATTAGCTGTTTCCCTTATTAATGATTCTTGTTTTGTTAATTCATTAAGAATTTGTGTGTTTTTGATGATGTCTGCATTAAGCTGTTTGATTGAGTTACTCTGTTGAGTGATGATTTGAGCTTGAGTGTTGTTTTCGGCTTTTAAGCTACTTAACCTCTGATACTGGCCCCACAACAATGCACTCAAGCCCAAAATAGTGATGACGAGTATCTTTGTTAGCGTGCTAAACATAATTGCTTCTCTTTTTCTCGTCTGATAACTAATCCATTAAGTTTTTGTCCACCAGCATAGACCCAACGACCAAATTGCTCGCACATTTTCGGTGTGTAACCCTGTCTGGCCATCTTAAATAAGGTTGAATTCTTTAACGTTGTACAGCCAACGTTAAAGGTGATAGACGTGAGTGCATCAAAAGCACCTTGCGGCATTACTCTTCCATTTGCATAGCGATTAACGCATTGTTCTGCAATTTTGATGTCATGCACCCATCGTTTAGCAATTTCATCTAGTGAGTACACTTTATTTTCAATTTTTTGTCCGCCAGCTTCCGTTGAGCCTATCCCTACCGTCAATACGTCTGCTGGACATTGATACGGATTTCTAATACAGCCTTCCGCATTCCCAATTACCGCTAATCCAGCCTCTGAAATGCGAATATCATCTTTATATTGCGTAACAACGATTCCGATTACCGCAGCAACAGAACAAACAATAACTTTATTTATGATCTTCATTGTTTATTAATTTCCCTGATAAATCTCTTACGCCTGCTTTAATTTCCTCAAGTTCTAGCATTCGTTTCTTGTATCGACTTTCTCGCCAATATCCAGCCACTGTTGCAATAATCCCAATTAATACCGCCCACTCACTAATTGTTAGCGCACCAAAAAAGGCTGTTATCCAACCATACACTTGCGATTCAATGGGCATATCTTTTACCATTTTCATTTCTCCGCCTCCTTGTTTGAGGCAATAAAAAAGCCTAGATCGCAAAATCTAGGCTATATCTGGCAAAGGTGGTGGGAATCGAACCCACGTTTACGGTTTTGGAGACCGTTGTCATTCCATTAGACTACACCCTTATTTTTCTCAATAAAAAAGCCAAAATGTAATTAAATTACACTTTGGCTAGTATGGAGAATACTACTGCATTTTTTTGCACTAGTCAATTAATTCAACAAATGATCTACCGCTTTAATAATCGTCAGCTTTTCACTGTTATTTCTGATAAAACGTTTAGCTTTTGTCATTGCATTTTCTAGTGGGTGCTTGAGATTATGGAGATATTGCCCACCAATTTCGCTATCTATTCTATCTGCTAAATCAGGATGTTGAGATAGCTTTTCTTGCATTTCATAAGCGTGTAAACAATAACCGTATAACTCGACCATTACCGATAGCGTTTCTTCTAGATTTCGTCCATTTATTAATAGTGGCTGGTTTACTATTGGCATACTTGCAATATAAATCATTGCACTATGATGATCTGATCGTTTTATTTGTTCATACTTAGCAACACCAAATTTATTTTTTACTCTAGACCAAATTTCACCATAACTCATTCCTGTTCGTTGGTGTGTCGCTGTAACAGCGTTTTGGATCATACGTTGTTCTTCTGGAGTAATAGTATCAATTTCTCGTTCTGCTTTACCTTTAAACCAATAATCGTGCAGTGCTTGATAGCACTCTTTTTTATATTTGATTAAAGTTTCTCTGATTTCAGGTTTTACTCTGTTTGTATCAATACCAAATAACCAGCCGTTGAGATATTGGATTGGGAGGCAGATCATTTGATAACTTTTACCATCAGTTCCAGTTGTTGTTATCATAACAATAACTGATTTTAATACCTCATCACGGTTAATGCGATTATATTGAGATCCCCATTCTAAGCCAATGTTTTCACAAATTGGTTTCATTGCGGTGTAATGTGTACCGTTTTGTTCAAAAGTAACTAAAGATTGGTTATTGAATTGAATAGTTTGAAGTTGATTTTGATTTGACATAATTGCCTCTGCTAATTTTTCGAATAATTCCAGTTGTCTTCATCATAAAGATAACTGGCGATCGAGCGGTTCGAAAGCCTAGCAGTAAGCTGGAGTTATTCCCCTTGCGGGTATTGTATTCCTCGCCCACTCGATCATTGATTGTAATTACCGTTTTTATTCCAAAAGATGTGTAGAAAAGAAAAAGGAGAAACACAAATTTTAGATACAAAAAAACCGCATAGGATTTCGGTTGCGGATTACCGCTGCTAAGGTTTCGACACCTATGGGGCTAATAGTAATGCAATAAATTTAGATTGTCAAATGAAAAACCCCTACCAATTTTCATTGATAGGGGTTGATTGCTCTAAGGCATAAAAGCTCATCTTTCGATGATGATCGCTTTAAGGCGTTATTCCGAAATTTCTTTTAACGAACCGTTCTTTTTTGCTTGTTGATACGCTTTTTTAAATTTTTGGGCTGCTTGTTTTTTCATTTCGGCAGCGGTCGTTTTCTTCATCATTTTATTCCTCCTTGTAGGATGGGGTTTTTATCACAAAACAATCTCTATGACTGCCTAAATCCGTTATTGGCTTAAAGTTTACCATAAAATCGCTTGGGTTTGCACAAAGTTTTTTATACATTCTGATTAGTGAAGGGCGTTCCCCTACAAAAACATAGCAATCTGGCTTAAACCTTAAATAATGCTGATAGACAATTTCCTCAAGTTTTTGTTTTAATTCAGCAATTTGTTTTTTGCCAAATTTATGATCCAACGGTGGTGCGTACAAATCATCATTTTCTGTTTCAAGATAATCTTTCACAAGAAATTTAATAGAATATACCTGACGATGATGAATGTATTTTGTTATATTTACGTCATCGTTAAAGAAAAATAACGTTTCATCATCTTTTGAAAAAATGGCTAAATAAGTTACATTTTCAATATTAAATTCGGTATGAATATAAGTGATGTTATTCTCACTTGTTTCGACAAATTGCACTTCTAGTCCTTAAGTTGGGTTGCCAAGAGGTTCAGAAACCGCCAAAGGAACGGTCGGGATTATTCCCCTTTCGGGTATTTTATTCTCCGCCCTCTCGGCATAGATAGATGTGTACGTTCAATTCGTGAGAAAAGAAAAAAGGAGAAACACAAATTTTACGCATAAAAAAACCGCTATGCTATCGGGTGCGGATTTCCGCCTTTGTTTTTTAGGTTCTGACG
>NZ_JAQIBB010000059.1:0-27190 GCF_027920745.1 Gallibacterium faecale
TTTATAACAGACTATTGGATTTACTATGATCTAGAGTTACAAAAAGCGATTTTAAGTTCTGAGGATGTTATGGGGAAATATTGGACTTTAATGGGGCCAGGTTCAAAACGTATTCACTGTAACGGACCTACAAGCTATATCAATTTATATAAATTAAGAGATTTATCTTATTTATATAATTTCTAACTGGATATAAGGAGAATATTAATGAATAACATACAAGAACAAAAAGATAAGGCAATATTAAGTGGGGCAGCATACACAAATTTTTTTGATAAAGATGGACAAAAAATAGCAGATAATAAAACTCTTGAAGGCTCTCTCAGAAAGTATAGTTCTTTTTCTGACGAAGATATCAAGTATTTTACAGATAATTTTGAAGTTATCCATCAACAATTAGAAACTGCAAGTGGTTTCTCAGCAGCTTTGATTAAGGATAAGCGCACTGGTCAATTAACTTTAGCGATTCGAGGAACCCAAGAGCCAATTGATTTTGTTCAAGATATAAATTTAGTAAAGAGTGGACTTGCATTAGAGCAACTAGTGGATGCAACTAATTATCTGTCCAAATTGATGATACCAGTAGGTCAAAAGTATCACCACTTATATTATTAGGCTCTCATACCTGTATTTATGTAAAATGCTTCTTTTGCCAATCGATTAAAATTTACTAAATTCATAATAATCTGTGATTATTATCACAATATAGATACCCCCCCCCCTCCCTATATCTTGATTTTTATTGCTGTCATTAAGTATAGTTATCAATTAAGTATGTATCCCCTGTATAAGGTGAAAAATGTACCATTGGTTAAAGAAACTAGACAGAAGTTTAAATGAAAAAGATCATTCTTGTTATACTATAACTAGCATCTGTTCTGTGATATCTATTTTTTTGCTCTTACCTTTAACTTATACATGGTTGATCTCTGAAATAACGATGCCAATACGTTGTGCTTTGGCAGAAGACGACAAAGTTTACATACCTATGGAGGAATGGAAACAACAAAGAAATTTTCAGAGCGAAGATTTAGAACTATCAAGAACAAATTATTTTTATTTGACACCATCTGAAAAAGAACAAGCTCCTGAATTTATCACATTAGATAATCAAACATACGAATTTAGCCGTGGCAACTTAAAATCTGGTGTTGTTGTTTACGAACGAGAAAAGAATTATTTTAATATTTTTATGACAAATTACTGGATTATTTATGACACTGTGTTACATAAAATAATATCAAATGGTGAAGAAGTATATAATAAATATTCCGTTTTTCTTTTACCTGAATATAGTACATGTAATAGAGAATCTGACTAATAGGTTATTCTGACTAATAGGTTATTCTGATATAGAATATATTAAACAAATTTTTTTGCATATGAGTCAAACAAAAAAGAAAAAAAGAGTTTATTTATTTAAAGCGATAAGATATTTATCGTTAGCCTATTTTTTATTTTGGGTTGGAAAATGTAGTCATGTTATTTATGAGCTCTCAAGATCTGCATTGCCTGCAATCAATTTTCCTGTTCCACTTAAAGCAGATGGTGCTACTTATGAATTTGAATATATTCCACCAAAAGCCAGTTTAAGAAGACAAACTTTATTTCTATATATAGATAATAATGACTATCATTCATGGAAAAAGAAATTAAATTTAGAGAATCAAGATGGTCTTGGATATACATTTACTATACAGATGAAAATTTATCATCAGGATAAACAAGTATTTGAAAATATCTATTCTTATAAAAATACTTATAGTTCTCATTTTATCTATCTTGGTAAAGAACAAAATTATAAAAAAATTGATATCGCAGAGTTTTCTGTTTTTGATACAAAATATCCTAATGATTATTTTAAATTTAAATCAGGAGAAAAATATAAGATTGTATTAAAAGATTTGTGTACTGATCCGGAAATTAAACATTTAAGAATTTATCTAGGTCTAGATGGAGCACCGAATGATAGACTTTATAAGTTTAGAAGCTAACATAGGAAAATCATATGAAATATCTATTAACAATTAAAATTGCAGAATATGGAACAAAATATACTTATCAAAAAGATAGGCATATAGGACAAAAAAGTTGGTAATGATTATTTCTCATAATTCTTACTAACTTTTCTTATTTAAAAAATCCTGTATAAACAATATCTTATGCCTTCTTGTTAAACCACTATGTGGACGTAATTTATCCTTAAGTTGTTTAAATAACCCTTCTATTCGATTTGTCATCTTTTCAATAGTTAATTCAGGATATTTCTCATAGGTAAATAAATAGTTTTCATATCGCTTAAAACTCGCATAAGCACTTCTTAACTGTCTATGTTTATAAGGAAAATAACCACGTTCATTTGCTTTCTCTGACCGCTCATTTAAAAAGACTTGATAACGTAAATACCAATTATGCAAGCGACGATAAAATTCACTCTTGTGACTATTTTTTAAGGTTTTGGCAATAACTTTGAGTTCTTTTCCTGCAAGTGATTGGTGTTTCTTACGTCACTTTCTCATTACCACAGCAACCAGATGAAACTGACACATTTGTGTGGGGTATTCAATAAATCTTTCAGTCATCCTCGCCGCCCATCACAAGTAACAGAGTGAATTTGATAACCTTTTTCTCTGAGTTTATTCATGGCTATTTTGTAATATTCATCTTTTTCTGTTTTCACTCTTTGATGATAAATAAGCTTTACCTGATGGAAAATCTATCATGACAAGCACACCAAAATCACGATGAAAAAAGGTCGTATCAATAATTAAGTTAAGTGATGATTTTGTAGACGAGTTTAATAAGGCTTTTGGCACTTTTTCTAAATATCGACAAATTATTCGAGGCGAACAATGATATTTTTCTGCGAGTTGTTGTTGGCTTTGTTTTCCTTCTGGATAATCTTGCCAAATTTGTTCAGGATTTAATCTCTTCTTAAATGTAAATACCTTATGACATTGAAGGCATTTATAACGCTGAATCTGATTTTGAATACCGTATTTTTGGACAGGATAATTGTGGCAAAATGGACAAGTTTTTATTCATTTTTCAAAATAGTGGCTTAAAGCCTTGTACTATATGCTTTTAAACCACTTTTTACCAACTTTTTTGTCCTATATGCCGAATTATTAATGAAAGCTTATCAATATAATTTTTAAGAAAAAATTTATTTAAGTTAAGAAAATCATTGAATATAAAGTGGCGGAACGGACGGGACTCGAACCCGCGACCCCCTGCGTGACAGGCAGGTATTCTAACCAGCTGAACTACCGCTCCGCAATAAGAGGAAAACTTTAATGAAAAGTGGCGGAACGGACGGGACTCGAACCCGCGACCCCCTGCGTGACAGGCAGGTATTCTAACCAGCTGAACTACCGCTCCGCATTTCGTGGCGTGAATAATAATATCGTTCCAGAATATCGTCAACTTCTTTTTAGAAAATTTGATTTAATTGATGAATTGATAAGCTAAATAGTGAAATTTTTGGCTTTCTTACTAAAACAATGCTTATTTTATTGAGTTTAATTCACTTTGTTATCTATTGAAATTGGCTTTTCTACTCTCCATCTAGGCTAACCTCATTGCAAAAAAGTGACTTACATCACAAAAATAAATTAAAAATAACGAAACTAAGAAAAATTCCTATTTTTTCTAAAGTATCTTCTCAAGGCAGATTTCTCCTATTTGATTAAGATTAGCCCATCTTTTTAGTCAAAATATTAGGGAAATTTTTATGCTTAGTTTTTTACAAGAAGTTAGAAAACCAGTATTAGATCTTTCAGTCGAAGAAAGACGTAAAATGTGGTTTAAACCATTTATGCAATCTTATTTGGTAGTGTTCATTGGCTATATGGCAATGTATCTAATCCGTAAAAATTTTAATATTGCACAAAACGATATGATTGAAACTTACGGATTGACCAAAACAGAACTTGGGATGATTGGTTTAGGTTTTTCTGTCGCTTATGGTATTGGAAAAACAGTGGTGTCTTATTATGCTGATGGTAAGAATACCAAACAATTTGTACCATTTATGTTGATCCTTTCAGCAATCTGTATGTTGGGATTTAGCGCCAGCATGGGTGGCGGTAGTGTTGCATTGTTCCTGATGATTGCCTTTTATGCATTAAGTGGTTTCTTCCAAAGTACAGGTGGTTCTTCTAGTTATTCAACTATTACCAAATGGACGCCACGTAAGAAAAGAGGAACTTTCTTAGGTTTTTGGAATTTATCGCACAATGTTGGCGGTGCAGCCGCAGCGGGTGTGGCATTGTTTGGTGCAAATGTCATTTTTAACGGTCATGTGATCGGTATGTTTATCTTCCCGTCAATTATTGCCTTAATCATTGGTTTTATTGGCTTACGTTATGGATCAGATTCACCAGAGGCATACGGCTTAGGTAAAGCAGAAGAGTTATTTGGCGAAGAGATCAGCGAAGAAGATCGTGCTGCGGAAGAAAACCAACTCTCTAAATGGCAAATTTTTGTGCAATATATTCTAAAAAATAAGGTAATTTGGCTATTATGTTTTGCCAATATCTTCCTTTATATTGTGCGAATTGGGATAGACCAATGGTCACCAGTTTATGCTTACCAAGAGTTAGGTTTTTCAAAAGATGCTGCTATTTCTGGTTTTGCTTTATTTGAAGTTGGGGCATTAGTAGGAACATTCCTATGGGGTTATCTCTCTGATTTAGCGAATGGTCGCCGTGGTTTAACCGCTTGCGTTGCCTTAATTTTGATTGTGTTTACCTTAGAGTTTTATCAATTTGCAACTAATGAATATATGTATTTAGCCGCATTATTCGCTTTAGGCTTTTTAGTGTTTGGTCCGCAATTATTAATTGGTGTAGCCGCAGTAGGTTTTGTACCGAAAAAAGCGATTGCCGTAGCTGATGGTGTAAAAGGAACTTTTGCTTATTTAATTGGTGATAGTTTTGCGAAATTAGGGATTGGGATGATTGCAGATGGGACACCAATTTTTGGTTTAACTGGGTGGTCTGGTACGTTTGCCGCATTAAATACATCTGCTTTAGTTTGTATGGTATTACTTGGTTTTGTAGCAATTGCTGAAGAGAAGAAGATTCGTAGATTGAAAAAATCGAGAATTATGGAAATTAAGGCGTAATTGGTGAGATATGTGGTAAATCATTTACCGCATATCAATTTTTTGATAAATCTATTGAGTACTTTTTAGGTATTTCTGTTTTAATTCGAATTTAGATTTCGCCCTAAAGGGCGACTTCATTTTCTTTGTTTAGGCAAAGAAAACGAAGCAAAAGAAAGCCTACCCTCGCACACTTGCTATTCCTCATTCCAATAAGATTTTCCGGGCGGCAAAAAACAGAGATTTTTCTCACTACGTTCGAAAAATGATCACTTTTTTTGCCTGAAAATCTTATTTGCATTCGGGCAAGTGTGAGAGGGAACCCATTAAGCATTTATTAAGATTTGTGATTAAGTTTGGGGTTGTCAGTAATCTGATATGTGTTAAACCATTTACCGCATATTTTTTATTCGTGTAAAATAGCCGCTTTTTACACAAAGTGAGATAACAAATGATAAATGTGGTGTTAGTTGATGATCACGTGATAGTCCGTTCTGGATTTGCACAATTACTTTCGCTTGAAGAGGATATTCAAGTTGTAGGTGAGTTTGGTTCAGTAAAAGAAACACGTTTAGGATTACCGCGTCTAAAACCTCACGTTTGTATTATTGACATCTCTATGCCAGATGAAAGTGGTCTTGAGTTACTTAAAGATATGCCTGCCACAATTCATTGCATTATGCTAAGTGTGAATGATTCCGATGTCATTGTAAAAAAAGCGTTGGAACTAGGGGCGAAAGGTTATCTTAGTAAGCGTTGCAGTCCAGAGGAGTTAATCCAAGCAGTAAGAACAGTTGATGCAGGTGGTGTGTATTTAATGCCAGAATTAACCCTAAAATTAGTGACACCGAAAAAACAAAATACCGTGTTTGAACTTACAAAAAGAGAACGTGAAATTTGTGAATTATTAGTGTCGGGATTAGATGCAAAAGAAATTGCCGAAAAATTAAATTTGAGTTTTAAAACGGTGCATGTTCATCGTGCTAATGCAATGAGCAAATTAAATGTTAAAAACAATGTCGAATTGGTGAATTTATTTAATCAACAAACCATATAATCTGATGAAAACACTATTTACGCTTATTTATAGCTGGTTTTTAATTGTCTGTACTTACTTCTGTCTGTGGGTAATTTCAGATTATTTGTTAGATAACTCGATCATTGCTTTTTTATTTTTTCCGTTTGCCTTACGAGTGGGAATTTTAATTCATAGTGCAAGGCGTTATTGGAGTGCAGTTTATTTAGCAGAATATAGTGTTTTATTACTTCTGATTTTTTCTTATCCTGAGAATAATTACTTTTCTATTGTGATATTAAGTTTGCTTAGCTTGCCTATTGTATGGAAATTCCAGCAATATTATGTAGGCTCTGAATTTAGACGACTATTACTACAATTAGGATTAATCATTGGGTTGAGTGGGCTGAATGGCTTATTTATTTTCACTGAACCTTTTTATTTTACTTTTTTAATCAGTTTTTCCGCAGGTGTGCTATTAATTCCAGCTTGTTATCTGATTAGTAGTTTTTTATTTGGGACACGCTGGCTACCATTAACCGCAGCACTGGTGAGAAAACCAGTTATCCTAAGAAGTAAGCATATTTTTATTTATATTATTCTGTTTACGTTAAATATTTTAATTCAAACCACATTACCAGAAAGTTTTAATCGTTTTGCCCTGTTTTATTTATCCATTCCAATTATTTTGTTAGCGTTTCAATATGGCTGGCAGGGTGCATTATTAGGTACGTTATTGAATAGTATTGCATTAATGGGAACGGCACATAGTTTCTCTAATTCAGAAATTACCGATCTATTATTAACCCTTTCGGCACAAACGATTACAGGGATCTTTTTAGGCTTAGGTATTCAACATCAACGCGATCTTAATTACAGTTTGTCACGAGAATTAGCGAAAAATAAATATTTAACACGCCAACTTATTAATGCAGAAGAAGCGATTCGTAAGGATATTTCTCGTGAGTTACATGATGAAATTGGACAAAATATTACTGCAATTCGTACACAAGCGAATATTTTAAAAAGAATTAGTGATTCTGTACCGCAAGAAAGAGTAGCCAATATTATTGAACAACTCTCATTAAATATTTATGACACGATGAAAGGGTTATTGAATCGAATGCGTCCTCGTTTATTAGATGATTTAGATTTACCGCAAGCAATCCAAAATTTATTTACAGAATTAGATTTGACGAGTCATGGCATTACAGTGGAATTTAATTGGCAAAATCAAGAGCAGATTACCCTAGATCACGTTCTTGAAATTACACTATATCGGTTATGCCAAGAGAGCTTGACTAATATAGTTAAATATTCTCAGGCGACTTATGTATCCATTCAATTAGTAATAAAAGAAAACATAACGTTGGTTATTCAGGATAATGGTATTGGCTTTGATAAAACGGTGATTGCGGATACAGGATTTGGTATTCGGGGTATGCAAGAACGAGTCAGTATGTTGGGCGGTGAATTTACGCTCGCTTCTGTGATGCAACAACAAAATATTGGTGAGCAAGGAACAACGATAAGGATTACCTTACCAAGAGTGTCATTATGATAACGAAAGAGAATCAACAAGATCAGTTATACCGTTATTGGCGTATTCATTTAATGTTGGCGATGTATGTTGGTTATGCTGGGTTTTATTTTACCCGTAAGAGTTTTAACTATGCGGTGCCTGCTTTGATTACGGATTTAGGAATTGATAAAAGTGATATTGGTTTAATGACTACGCTATTTTATATCACTTACGGTATTTCTAAATTCTTTTCTGGGGTATTTTCTGATCAATCCAATCCACGTTATTTTATGGCGATTGGGTTAATGCTCACGGGAGTGACTAATATCTTTTTTGGTCTATCCAGTTCATTATTTATGTTTATGACGTTGTGGATATTAAATGCGTGGTTTCAAGGCTGGGGTTGGCCTGCTTGCTCAAAATTATTAACTACCTGGTATTCACGGACTGAACGGGGATTGTGGTGGTCGATTTGGAACACTGCACATAATGTGGGTGGAGCATTAATTCCCTTAATTATTGGCTATTTAACCTTACATTATAGCTGGCGACATGGCTTTATTTTCGCGGGAATCAGTGCGATTGTTATTGGTATTATGTTGATGTTACGCCTGCGCGGTACACCAGAATCAATGGGATTACCTAGTGTTGGGCAGTGGCGTAATGATCAATTAGAACTGGCTCAAGAACGAGAAGGGGCTAATCTAAGTTGGCGAGAAATTTTACAGCGATATGTGTTTTTCAATAAATATATCTGGTTGTTAGCGTTAAGTTATACGCTAGTTTATATTGTGCGAACAGCGATCAATGACTGGGGTAATATCTATCTAACCGAGAAATATCACTATGACATTGTTTCTGCGAATAGTATTTTATCGCTATTTGAAATCGGGGGCTTTATTGGTTCACTTGCCGCTGGTTGGGGTTCAGACCGTCTATTTTCTAGCAATCGAGGCCCAATGGCACTACTGTTTGCGATAGGGATTTTCTGTTCAATTTTAGCCCTTTGGGTAATGATACAAGAGAAACGAGTATTGCAAGGGGCAGTCTTTTTTGCGATTGGTTTTTTTGTATTTGGACCGCAAATGCTAATTGGTATGGCAGCTGCGGAGTGTTCACATAAGAAAACAGCGGGAGCAGCGACAGGATTTGTTGGGTTATTTGCTTATTTAGGTGCAGCATTAGCAGGTTATCCACTGGCAATTATTATGCAATATTTCCATTGGAACGGCTTTTTTGTGGTGATCACCTGCTCAGCATCTATGATCGCATTATTATTATTACCGTTTTTGAGATTGCAGAATTAAATCAGCATCTCTCCAGCCCTCTTCATGCTGAAGAGGGAGTCTTTCTATGAATAGTCAAGGTTAGTGATTTTTGGTGAACTTACATTAAGCCGGTTAATCAATATTTATCATTTTAGCGGATTTAATTTGACTGTTTTGGCTAATTAGTGTTTATATTTTCGCCAATTAAGATTAGCTATTTTTGAGCTATTGATTCGTGCCAAAATGTACTGAATACGATTTAAATACTGAGTGATCGCTCCTCTTCATTTATGAAGAGGAGTGAGGAGGAGATGCAGAAATTACCGTAATAACAAATAATTTGTCTGTTTTACCTCTTCCATTACCACGTAAGTGCGAGTGTCATTTACGCCAGGTAAGCGGAGGAGAGTAGTACCAAGTAATTTACGATAAGCCGCCATATCGGCTACACGTGTTTTCAATAAGTAATCAAAATCACCTGAAACAAGATGACATTCTTGAATTTCATCTAGGTCTTGTACAGCGCGGTTAAACTCTTCAAATAAATCAGGTTTACCGCGTACTAGTGTGATTTCAACAATAACTAAGAGAGGAGAATCTAGTAATTCTGGATTGAGCAAGGCCCGATAGCCCATAATAATGCCTTGTTTTTCTAGACGTTTTACCCGCTCTAAACAAGGAGTAGGCGATAAGCCGACACGTTTAGATAATTCAATATTAGAAATTTTACCGTTATGTTGAAGTTCATTAAGAATTTTTAGGTCAATTGCATCGAGTGATTTCACCATCTTTTTCTGACGCATTTTCGTGATTCCTTTTCGGATAAATGTAATGCTTATTATATAAGAATATGAGGCAAAATGACATCAGCCGTACATTATTGTACGGCTGATAGTTTTGTTATGGTAATAATGCTTCTTGATCAGCACCTTCTTTTTCTACTTTCGGTGGCAACATATGTTCACGTTTTAACCCGAAGTTAAGCGCTAATGCAATCGCGATATAGATAGAGGAGAAGGTACCAAAACCAATCCCGATTAATAACGCTAATGAGAAACTATGAATTGTTGGACCGCCAAAAAGTAATAACGCAATCACCACGATTAATGTTGTGATTGAAGTCATTAAGGTTCTTGATAAGGTTTGACTTAACGAAATATTAATAATTTCAACGGTAGATGAACGGCGAATTTTACGGAAGTTTTCCCGTACACGGTCAAATACCACGATACTATCGTTAAGCGAGTAGCCAATTACCGATAAAATTGCGGCAACGAAGGTAAGATCTATCTCTACTTGTAACATGGAGAAGACACCAAGGGTGACGATTACGTCGTGGGCAAGTGCCAGAATACCGCCAAGCCCTAAACGCCATTCAAAACGGAATCCGACATAAACCAATAACATCGCTAAGGTAATGAGAGTGGCATAAATGGCAGACGTGGTGAGCTCTTCTCCGACATTTGGCCCTACGAACTCAATACTGCGAATGTTTACGTTTTTATCAATGTTATCACTAAGGATAGATTTAATATGTGTACCTAAGTTTGGATCGTTAAATGATGCTGGTACGCGAACCATAACATCACGCACACCGCCTGAAGCTTGCACAACCGCATTGTGTAGTCCATTTTCCGCTAATACTTGACGTAATTTTGGTAAATCTGCGGGTTGGGAGAAGGTGGTATCAATAACAGTACCACCAGTAAAATCTAGCCCCCAGTTAAATCCTTTGGTGATAATAAAGAATAATGAAATTACAACGACCAAAAGAGAGAATCCATATCCAATTGCACGATAGCGCATAAAATGGATAAGCTTATACGGTAGTTTAATATCATTAATTGTATCTACTTGATTATCTGCATTTGTTGAATTTTTCATGCTAATTGATTCCATCTCTAAATCGATAATTTACTGACTCGTTTACCACCATAGAGGAAGTTCACGATAGCACGAGTACCAGTAATTGCGGTAAACATCGAAATGGCAACACCAAGAGATAATGTGATGGCGAAACCTTTTACTGGGCCTGAGCCTGCCGCATATAAAATAACTGCAGTCAAAATAGTGGTTAAGTTTGCATCGAAGATACTAGAGAATGCACCACTATATCCTTCATTGATTGCCTGTTGTACTGAACGGCCATTACGCAGTTCTTCTTTAATCCGCTCAAATATCAGTACGTTGGCATCCACCGACATCCCTACCGATAAGACAATACCTGCAATACCCGGCATTGATAAGGTTGCTCCTGGTATTAAAGACATTAAGCCAACTAAGATGACAATATTGGCTAATAGGGCAATATTGGCAATGATACCGAATTTACGATAGTAAACGACCATAAAGAGGACAACGACCGCTAAGCCCCAGATACTAGCTTGTAAACCTTGCTCAATATTTTGTGCCCCTAAAGATGGACCGATAGTACGTTCTTCAACAATTTGGATTGGTGCAATTAATGCCCCTGAACGTAACAATACAGAGAGGTTTTGTGCTTCCGCTGGAGAGTCAATACCGGTAATACGGAAAGTATTACCAAGACGGGATTGAATTGTTGCAACGTTAATCACTTCTTCATGTTTAGTCAGAATAGCTTTACCGTTAGCATCTTTTTCACCACTGTCTTTATATTCGCTATAAACAGTTGCCATTGGTTTACCGATAGCGGTTTTGGTCGCTTCGGACATAATATTACCGCCTTCACTATCCAAAGAGATATTTACCTGCGGACGACCATATTCATCATTCCCTGAATTTGCATCAGTAATATGTTCACCACCTAAGATAGTTTTACGATAAACAACAACTGGTCTGCCATTACGATCGTGTTGTAATTCTGAGTCAGAAGGTACCATCCCATTTTCTGCGGCAGCAACGTTAGCAGTTTGATTAACCATACGGAATTCTAAGGTTGCTGTTGCCCCTAAGATCTCTTTTGCACGCGCAGTATCTTGAACACCTGGTAATTCAACGACGATACGATCAGCACCTTGTTGTTGAACAACTGGTTCAGCAACACCGAGTTCATTAACCCGTTTACGTAAAATTGTAATGTTCTGTTCTACTGCACTGGTTCTTAAACGAGAAAGTTCTGTTTCTGATAAAGTCAAGGTGACATTTTGACCGTTAGCAACGATATCCCAATTTGGATGTTTACGTTTTAGCACACGTACAACATCATCAGGCGAAATTGTGTCCGCAAGAGTGATGACAGTGGCATAGTTATCCGTAGATTGTAGTGCTTTATAAACGAATTTTTCTTTACGTAATTCGGTGCGGAGGTTGTCTTGTAACTGTTCTTGTTGTTTAGCTAATACAGACTTAAGATCAACTTCCATTAAAAAGCGTACCCCACCGCGTAAATCAAGACCAAGCTTCATTGGGCCAGCACCAATATCGGTAAGCCATGCAGGTGTTGCTGGAGCAAGGTTTAACGCAACAGAGTAATTATTACCTAATTTTTCAAGAATTTTATCTTTTGCGAGGAGTTGTTCATCAGTGCTGTTAAATTTAGCAAGAATGGAGCCATTTTCTAAGATAATGGATTTTGCTGAGAGCTTATTTTGATCAAGAACTTGACGAACGTCGGTTAATGTTTGTTCAGTGGCGAGTTGTCCACGTGTACCAGAAATTTGGACAGCAGGATCTTCACCGTAAATATTTGGAAGAGCATATAAAATGCCGATGGCGACCACAAAGATCACCATCAGATTCTTCCATAAAGGGTAACGATTTAACACAATTAAATGCCTTTATGAAAATGAAAAAATTAAAGTGATTTAATAGAACCTTTTGGTAAAACAGCAACGATAAAGTCTTTTTTGATAGTCACTTCGTTAGTGTCGTTAAGTGCAATTACAACATAATCGCTTTCTGCGGAAACTTTAGTAATTTTTCCTAATAAACCACCGCTTGTTAAGACTTCTTCACCTTTCGCTAGAGAAGCCATTAAATCACGATGTTGTTTGTTACGTTTAGATTGTGGGCGGAAAATCATAAAGTAGAAGATTAAACCGAAAATGACTAATAAGAAGATCATTTGCATTCCACCGCCTTGTGGAGCGGCATCTGCTGCATATGCTGTAGAGATAAGACCCATTTTGTTTTCCTTATAATTAAATAATGAAGTAAAAAATTAACTCACTTTGCGTAAGCGCCGTAAAGCGAACGGTAAAAATAGCATAAAAACACAATCTTGTGAAAATGTTCTTTGTGCTGAATTGCTGAAACTGTGGTTTTTTTCGGCAATTACTTTCCCTGCTATTGATTAACAGGGAAAGATTAATTAATTCACTTGATAATGACCTACGCCTAAATCGTCTTCTTTACGAGTACGCTGAATCACAGCTTGTGGTGATTGTTGGATACGTAGCCCCATTTCATCTTCAGTACGCACTACTTCACCACGTAGCGAATTGGTATAAACATCAGTGATTTTGACATCAACAAATTTACCGATCATCTCTGGCGAACCAACGAAATTAACAATACGGTTATTTTCAGTGCGTCCAGTTAATTCCATAATATCTTTTTTCGATGGACCTTCCACCAAAATACGCTGTTCAGTACCTAACATACGACGGCTGAATTGTGCTGCTTGTTGATTGATACGTTCTTGTAACAGATATAAACGTTGTTTTTTCTCTTCTTCGCTAACATCATCTGGCATATCTGCCGCTGGTGTGCCTGGACGAGGAGAGTAAATAAAACTAAAGCTCATATCGAAATTGACTTGAGCAATCAAATTCATGGTTTGTTCAAAGTCTTGATCGGTTTCGCCAGGGAAACCAACAATAAAATCTGAACTAATTTGAATATTTGGGCGTGCTTCACGTAGTTTACGAATAATTGCTTTATACTCTAGTGCGGTATGGTTACGTTTCATCATAGTTAAGACACGATCTGAACCACTTTGCACTGGAAGATGTAAAAAGCTGACTAACTCTGGTGTATCACGATAAACATCAATAATATCATCAGTAAATTCAATTGGATGTGAAGTGGTAAAACGTAAACGATCAATACCATCAATGGCAGCCACTAAACGTAGTAATTCTGCAAATGAACAGATCCCCCCATCATGAGTTGCACCACGATAAGCATTAACGTTTTGTCCTAATAAATTGACTTCACGTACACCTTGTTCTGCTAGTTGGGCAATTTCAAACAATACATCATCAACGGGACGGCTGACTTCTTCACCACGTGTATAAGGCACAACGCAGAATGAACAATATTTATTACAACCTTCCATAATGGATACAAATGCCGTTGGTCCTTCTGCACGAGGCTCTGGCAAACGGTCGAATTTTTCAATTTCAGGGAAACTAATATCGACTACGGAACTTTTACCACCACGAATTTGGTTTACCATTTCAGGTAAGCGATGTAAGGTTTGTGGTCCAAAAATAATATCTACGTAAGGTGCACGTTCACGAATATGTTCACCTTCTTGTGAAGCAACGCAACCACCAACCCCAATAATTAAATCAGGATTTTGTTTTTTAAGATCTTTCCAACGTCCTAATTGATGGAATACTTTTTCTTGAGCTTTTTCCCGAATAGAACAAGTATTTAATAACAGAATATCTGCTTCTTCAGCATTTTCAGTGAGTTCTAAACCATGTGTACTATTTAAAAGGTCTGCCATTTTTGCTGAGTCATACTCATTCATTTGGCAACCCCAAGTTTTAATGTGTAATTTTTGCGTCATTGTGGTTATCAAAAGTTAACTAATTGAAATCATAAATAATGCTATTGAATATAGCGGTATCATTGGTCTGTGAGCGTTTTGTCTTTACCTAGATTATTGGTAAAAAATGTCCACAGGCTCTAAAAAATCGGAGGCTATTCTACCGATTTATCTAGATAATCTCTAGCACTTCATTGAGGTATATTCATCATTTTATCTTAGGCAAGATCAGGTTTTGGAGTAGAATAATTAGCGAGTCATTTAATTAGGGTAACAAGATGGATATGCAGAACAAAAATTATGATTTTATTGTGGTTGGTGGCGGTATGGTGGGAGCAGCTTGTGCAGCAGGATTAGCACAATTAGGCTGTAAAATTTTTGTAGTAGAGCGATCGCCATTACCTCATTTTGCCGAAGGACAGGAATATGATTTGCGTATTTCTGCAATTAGTTTAGGTTCTGTGAATTTATTAGAGCAATTAGGCGCTTGGGAGTATATTAAAACGCGCCGAGTTTGTCCCTATCGCCATTTAAGTACATGGGAAATTGACGGCTTTTCAACAACCTTTTCTGCTACTGAACTTCAATTATCAGAGCTTGGTTATATGGTAGAAAATCAGTTAATTCAAGAAGGATTATGGCAACAATTCCAAAGCTTACCCAATGTGGATTATTGTACCGATACCGAAATTAAAAAAGCTGAACGTACACAACAATGGCAGCTGACCTTAGCAAATGGAGAAACCATTTGTAGTCCACGTGTAATTGCTGCGGATGGAGCAAACTCCCAGTGGCGAGAATTGGCAGGAATAGGGATTACTGGATGGCGTTACCAACAAGATTGTTTATTAATTTTAGTCGATACAGAAGCAGAGCAGCAGGATATTACCTGGCAACAATTTTATCCTACTGGACCTCGTGCTTTATTGCCATTACAAGGAAAGCAAGCGTGTTTAGTCTGGTATGATACGCCAGAAAAGATTGCACAATTACAACAGCTATCTATGCAGCAGTTAACGCAAGCGATTACTGAAGCATTTCCAAAACGTTTAGGAAAGATTGCAGCGATTAAATGTGGTGGTTTTGCCTTAACCCGCCGCCATGCACAACAATATTATAAAAATGGTGTGATTTTGGTTGGTGATGCGGCACACAGTATTCACCCATTAGCTGGGCAAGGTGTCAATCTTGGCTTTAAAGATGTGAAATGCTTATTGGAAAATGTACAAGCTGCATTGAAACAAGCGTCTGGATTAAATCAGGATGATTTTTTAAAACGCTATCAACGACAACGTTATTACGACAATTTATTGATGCAATCAACAATGGATGTATTTTATAAGACTTTCCGTTCACCACTGTTGCCAATGAAAATAGCCAGAAATCTCGCTTTATTAACAGCAGAGCGAGCAGGTATGGTGAAACGAAAAGCCTTAAAATATGCGTTAGGATTATAGTTTACCGTTCATACTCTTTTGACTTGTTAGCAGAAAAAATATTGTCTTTGATGACATTTTTCACTTCATTTAATAGCAGTTTATGCACAGTGTGTAGTTTTGGTCGCTCTTTGCTGGTAAATGGCACAGGGCGACAAAGTTCCATTGTTTTAATTCCTAAACGGGCTGTCAATAAACCTACACCAACGCCTTGTGCAGCGCGTGCTGACAATTTTGCAGTTAAATCTTGAGAGAACCATTCCATCCCAACTTCACGTATCAGATCGGTTGCCCCAGCGAATGCAATATTAAATAACACCATCTTAATTAAACGAATACGACTAAAGTAACCTAATTTGACACCATAAAGTTTGGCTAATTTATTGATTAAACGCAGATGTCGCCAAGCAACAAAACACATATCAACTAAAGCTAAAGGACTGATTGCTACAATCACTGCTGACTCAATAGCTTGTTTATTAATTATTTTTTGTGCTTGCAAATCAATCGGTTGTAAAAATTCTTCACTAAATAAGCGTAATAACTCTTGAGCGGTGTAACCTTGATTTGCATAGTGTTGCCAACGTTGATAACGAGGATCTTGGACTGAAAGCTGCATATATTGCGCTAATTGTTGTGTGAGTTGCTCTCCCTCTTTTGCAGAAACTGTGGCTGAGGTGTGAGCTGTTGTATTTTGTATAGCGTGATTTTGCTGTTGTAATAACGCTAATTTTTTTAGTTGGCGTAAGTGGCGTAATTCATTGATAACAGCACTAAAACCTAAAGTAACAATGCCACTAAATACTAAAGCGAAAGCAAAATCAATCCATTGATGTTGCTGCCAAGCATCAATTAACCATTGAATTGCTTGGGCAATAACGGCAAGTGCAAACAGAGATGTAGTACCGATTAGACCTTTTTGCCACCAAGATAGTGGACGTTGTAAAGCGTAGCGTAACTCATTTTCTGCTTGATTCTGTTCTTGATAAGCCTGCTCATCAATAGCAATTTGGCTAGAATGAAATTCACGTTTTGCTTGTAAATTTTCCTCTGCTGTTGAGGATTGCTCATTGGTATCAAAGATTTTTTTCTCTTGCATTATCTTAATTTATCTCCTAATAAATATTCTAATACAGCATCAAGGCGTAGGTGTGGCAATGCCTCACCACTAATGGCTTGTTGTGGTTCAAATTGATCAAATTCAAAAGTTGTGTTTTGCCAAAAATCAGCAGTAGGTAAACGTTGTGGCACACTGCCAGGAAATAGGGTTACCAATTTTTGATCACGACTTCTGATACCTTGAATTGCTTTAAACTGTTGTCCTTGTTCTTCAACAATCACTTGTTGGGTTGCTCGGATCGCTGCAAATGCAGTGAAATCAATATCAATATGCGAGAACTGTAAATGTTCGCCTTCAGTTTGAACTAACTGTCTTAATAGACAGATTAAACTCGGAATTTGATCCGTCGTAATATGATCGGCTTTTGTCGCAGCAAAGAGTAATTTATCAATTTTCGGGGCAAATAAACGATTGAAAAAATGACGTTGCCCGTAGTGAAAACTTTGAAATAACGCACGTAATGCCATTTGCATATCAATAAAGGCTTCACGACTATGGTTTAGTGCAGTCAAACAGTCCGCTAAAATAATTTGCCGATCAAAACGAGAAAAATGTTGTTGATAAAAACCTTTAACGATTTGGTTACGATAGAAATCGTAGCGTTGTTGTAATACATAAAAATAGCTTTGTTTATTTGCTGATTTCGCTAATTGTTGCCATTGTGTTGGTGTTAAATGAATGAGAGGGAAAAATTGTAATGCGATTGATCCTTCTGCTTCACCTGGCAGAATAAAACGTCCTGGTTGGATAAAATAAAATCCAGCTGCCTTACATTGGTGTAAATATTCGGTATAACTCTTCGTGAGAGTGGCGAGAATATGTTCATCTGCTGGTGCAGTTAAATCAAGTTTATGTAACTGCTGTAACCAAGTTTGTGCCAGATGTTGGCGTTCACCTTGTTGTAATTGCTGCATAGCTAATGACCACTGTTGAAAGTTTTGTGATAACAGTGGTAAATCCAGTAACCATTCGCCCGGATAATCAAAAATATCTAAATACAGTACACCTTGTGATTTTAGGTGACGTAATAAGCTTTGAGTATGTTGATAATGAATTTCTAAGCGAGTTTCACTTAACCCTCGTGTTGATTGAGGCCAATGTGGTGGCGATTGTTCTAAAGCGAGTAAGTTTTCTTCATATTCAAAGCGAGGTAATGTCCAATTTTTTTGAGTAAGACGTTTTACACCTAAAATTTGCTGATTACGGGCAGCACTAAATAAGGGAAGTTGTGGTTTATCTGTTGTATTTAAGGATAAAAGTTGATTAATGAATCCTGTAATAAAGGTTGTTTTACCACTTTGACTTAACCCAGTAACAGCCAAACGTAATGTTTGATCAAATCCTCGTTCAATCAAGTGATCAAATTCATTCTGTAATGTTTTGAGCATAATTTTTGCCTAAAGATGGAAATATTTTTTGTTGTAATGATGTTATATAAGATGATGAAAAGCTGTACAAATATGGGTTTTAGTTTAACAAGATCAAGTTAAATTGGGAAAGTAAAAAAGAAATACGCCTTACTAAGTAGGGCGTATTATAAAAAGTAAGCTAATTAACGAGTTTCAGATAAAGCCACTTCCGCATCTGGCTCATGCGTAATACGATTACGTAAATCACGACGGACTAATTCAATTGTCCAGAACCAGAAAATATGACCAACAAATTCAGAAACGTGTTCATAGAAAGGCCATTCTGCTACTGGTGGTGTTAAACCAAGAAGAGGGAAAGTAATATAGTGAATACAGATATCACAAATAATCCCTGCTAATACCCCTTGCCATAATTTCACTTTAGGGAAGCGTTCTGCAACAACACAATATGCAATAGCAAAAACTAATGAGAAAATAATGTGGGTTACGCCAATCCAGTTAAATGCTTGATCTGCAAAAGTAAATGCAGGTGCAGTAGGATCAATACCTAAATAATCTCTTAAGAAAACATGTGGTGGATTTAAGAAAGCACGTGAACATACTTCTAACGCTTGAGAAGGATCTTTACATGCTGCCGTAAAGAGATCGAGTGGGCTACGAGGAGGGAATGGATGTTCAGCTCCCCATTTTACGAATGCAGAAAGAAGACCTGCGAAAATACCAACAAAAGCAGCAACACCATAACGGCGACGGCTTGGATCAGTTTGTTCAAATAAATTCATACAAATTTCCTAAAATTATTCATAATAAAAAAGTTAATATCATTTATTATCATTTTGAAAAATGATAAGTGCGGCATATGTTATGCCAATATTTATTTTACTCAATAAAAAAATACTTCTAATGAGTTAAATGGTTAAAGTTTATTCTGATTTGTTACTATCTAAATCGATTTAGCTAATAATTTAATTACGATTATTTTTCATTTAAATATATTGTTTAACATTTAATCGAAAAGCTAACTTGCGGTTAATATAGAGGATTGATTAAGATCGTCATTTTGATGAATTTATCGATTAATGGTCTGTATTTCCTTTTACAAAGGATTTCTCTCTCGTTAATATGCTGTTTTCGTAACGTATCAATCGAATGTAGTGCATTGCACTGGTTTTATTATGGCTTTACCAAAATATATTGTGATGTGGCTTGGTTTATTGGCAGCAAGTTCAGTGATTGCTGCACCAAGTGTTCCAAAACAAGTGTTAGATAATGGGTTAGTTTATTGCACTCATTCTTTACCCGTTTCTCTCAATCTGCAAACAGCGGATATTGGAAGTAATACCAATATTGTCGCAGATCAGATCTATAATAAACTATTTGAATTGAGCGGTAATGATAACCATGTGGTGCCATCATTAGCGACCTCTTATTATGTTTCAACCGATGGACGTACCATTACGATCAATTTGCGTCGTGGGGTAAAGTTTCATACCACAGAGTGGTTTACCCCAACACGTGATTTTAATGCAGAAGATGTAGTGTTTTCACTTAGCCGGATTATTGGTAAAAACGATGGGATTTTTCCAGTTGAAGAAGGCATTGTTAGTAGTAGCAATAAAACTTCCCAATATGATTTATTCAATGAAAAAGCAAAAAATAAGCACTCCCCTTATTTTGAGAGCATCCGTTTAAGAAATAAAATTGAGTCAGTAACCGCAGTCAATCCTTATCAAGTACAAATTCATTTAGTTTCGCCTGATTCTTCAGTGTTATCCCATTTATCTGGGCCTAATGCGGTGATTTTATCTTATGAATATGCCTTGCAATTAAATGCAGATGATAACTTAGCGCAGCTGGATACCTTGCCAGTAGGCACAGGGCCTTATCAATTAAAAAGTTATTTTAGAGATCGTAATGTACGATTAGTACGTAATGATGATTATTGGGGAGACTTAGCTAAAATTAAAAATGTGGTAATTGATGTTTCCACTACAAAAACTGGCAGACTAGCACGATTTTTAAATGGCGAATGTGACATTATGGCTTTCCCTGATGCCAGCCAATTAAAATTATTGAATGATCGGTTGCCAAGTGTCCGTATTAGTGTATCAGATAGTATGAATTTGGCCTTTTTGGCATTAAATATGAAACGTCAAGTGATACAAAATGTTGATACAAGACGAGCAATTGCTTTTGCGATTAATCGCCAACGTATTATTAAACATATCTATTATGGTACGGCAAAAGTTGCCCAAACAATTATTCCGCAAATTTCTTGGGCATCACGTTTTAATGCGACTGCATTTGATTATGACTATGATCCTGATAAAGCACGAGTACTATTAGCGAATAAACATCTTGAATTATCGTTCTGGGTAATTGATGAAGAACAAGTTTATGACCCAAATCCAATCAAAATGGCGGAAATGATTAAGTATGATTTGGCGAAAGTTGGGATTAAGGTCAATATCAAGGTAGTTT
This sequence comes from Gallibacterium faecale, assembly GCF_027920745.1. Taxonomy (NCBI): domain Bacteria; kingdom Pseudomonadati; phylum Pseudomonadota; class Gammaproteobacteria; order Pasteurellales; family Pasteurellaceae; genus Gallibacterium; species Gallibacterium faecale. The sequence continues at coordinate 21,018 of NZ_JAQIBB010000059.1, forward strand.
CATATAATTTCTTGAAAAAGAGTGTTGAAGAGGGCAGAGATAATTACGATATGATTCTAACTGGCTGGGTAACGAATAATCTTGATCCAGATAGTTTCTTACGTCCAATTTTAAGCTGCCCATCACAAAGTACAATTTCCAATTTGAGTAGTTGGTGTCACCCGCCATTAGATGCACTATTAGTGAAAGCATTACAAACAGATGTACAGCTATTAAGATCATTAGATTACGATATGGCACAACAATTAATTGTACGTCAAGTACCGATTATTCCGATTGCTACTGTGAATAATGTATTAGTGGCCAATAATCGTGTAAATGGAATTAATATGACACCGTTTGGCAATATCCATTTTCGTGCATTATCGTTAAATGAGGTGCAAAAATGATTGTTGCATTAATCCGACGTTTATTTTTAATTTTTATTTCTTTGATCGTATTAACGATGATGTCTTATTGGATCATGTTAAAAGATCCATTAAATCAAGTGTTATTTGGTAGCTCATTAATTGAAGGCTATTTTAGTTATATTAAACAGTTACTGACAGGGGATTTTGGTATTACTTATGTTGGTGGTGAATTATTACGCGATCAAATTCTTGCCGTATTACCCTCTACGTTAGAACTCTGTGTCGCTGCACTGATTTTAGCTTTACTATTCGGGATTCCTTTAGGTTTTCTCGGTGCGCTTAATCGTGGTACAGTCGGCACAGTTATTCGAGGTATTTCTTCGGTTGGTTTATCTATTCCCGTATATTGGATTGGCTCTATTTTGCTTTATTTGGCTGCCATCTATAATTGGGAAATTTCTTCGGTAGGACAATATAATGCCTTGTATGAAATCAAACCGATTACAGGCTTTGCGATTATTGATGTCTGGTTTGTGGAAGAACCTTATCGAATTAAAATTGTGCAAAGTGTATTGCAACATTTGGCATTGCCAACATTAGTATTAATGATTACGCCGGTAATGGAAATTATTCGTTTAACTCAGTATCGAGCAGAACAAGTGGTATCTGCAAACTACACAAAAAGTGCATTAATTCGTGGCTGGTCAAAAATGAAAGTATTGCGTGTCTATTTATTGCGTAATACGTTAGGGCCAATCCTACCGCAGATTATCCGTACCTTTACCTTAACTTTAGCGTCTTGTATGTTAATTGAAAATATTTTTAACTGGTCAGGCATTGGACAATGGTTAATCGCCGCCTTATCAGAACAGGATTATAATGCAGTAGCGATTGGGGTAATGGTCATTGGCGTAATTGTACTATTCATCAATTTATTAGCAGATTTAAGTGAATTTCTGTTAGATCCTTATAAGAAAAAGGCTTGGTATGATTGAACAACGTGCAGAAGATTTTCGTATTACCAATACTATTTCCGCAATTTGGTCTATTTTTAGACAGAATAAAATTGCGTTGTTCAGTTTATTCTGTTTTTCTGCATTAATTACTATTGCCGTATTGGTGCCTTATTTATCACCCTATTCTCCTGAACAACAATTTATTGGTAAAGAATTAATGCCGCCATTTTGGGATAAATCAGGTGATCTGATTTTTTTATTAGGAACAGATGATATTGGGCGTGATCTGTTTAGTCGAATTTTATGGGGTGTACATTATACCTTTGGTTCAGCGTTAATTATTGTCCTTGCTATTTTGCTGGTAGGCGGCGCATTAGGTTTATTGGTAGGTATTAATCAAGGCGTAAAATCACGAACCTTGAAATATTTGGGAAATATCTTTCTCTCTATTCCGATTTTATTAGTGGCAATTATTATTGCCGCATTAATGGAAAGTGGGCTACAAAATGCAATGTTAGCGATTTTTTTAGCCTTATTGCCTCATTTTATTCACCAAATTGATAATGCAGTACAACAAGAGTTACAAAAAGATTATGTAGTATTGCTTCGCTTAGAGGGAATTTCAAAATATTTGCTATTAAAAGAAACCATTGTGCCTAATATTTTTCCTGTCTTTGTTAGAGAGATTTCACGCATTTTTATTTTGGCAATTATGGATGTCAGTGCATTAAGTTTTATTTCATTAGGAGCAGCATCAACTGTACCAGAATGGGGAGCAATGATTCGTGATGCGTTAGACTTATTATATATTGCACCGTGGGCAGTTGTGTTACCTGGTACAGCAATTATGTTCTCAATTCTGGTTATTATTGTCCTCAGTAATAGCTTGTTACGTGCTTTTCATAAATATCATTCATAAGTAGGAGATCTTAATCTTATGGCATTACTGGATATTCGTAATTTATGTATTGATATTAAGACTGCAAACGGCAAGGTTCGTATTGTTGATAATGTGAATCTTACCTTAAATGAAGAAGATATGTATGGCTTGGTAGGTGAGTCTGGTTCGGGAAAAAGTTTAATTGCAAAGGTTATCTGTAATGCAGTGAAAGAAGATTGGATAATCAGTGCAGATCGTTTTCGGTTTAATGATGTGGAGTTATTGAAATTATCTACATCAAAGCGGCGAAAATTAGTTGGCAGACAAATCTCAATGATTTACCAAGATCCCTTAACCTATCTCGATCCAAGTAAAACGATTGGTGCACAATTAAAACAAAGTATTCCAAGTTGGACATTCAAAGGAAAATGGTGGCGTTGGTTTGGTTGGAAAAAACGCCGAGTCATTGAATTATTACACCGAGTAGGGATTCGTGATCACCGTGATATTATGCGCAGTTATCCTGATGAAATTACTGAAGGTGAAGGGCAAAAAGTGATGATTGCGATGGCGATTGCTAACCAACCGCGGTTATTAATTGCTGATGAAGCAATTAATACATTAGGAACCAATACACAAACGCAAATTTATCGTTTATTACTAGGGATGAACCAAAATCACGGCACAACGATTTTATTTTTGAGTAGTGATTTGGTATCAGTAAGTGAATGGTGTAACACCCTAAATATCTTATATTGTGGGCAATCAGTAGAATCAGGACCAAAAGAGATGATTATGGAATCGCCATTTCATCCTTATACTAAAGCGTTAATGAATTCTAACCCTGATTACAATGTGCCATTAGGACCAAAAACACAATTAAACGCTTTACCGGGAATGGTGCCGTTATTGACAAATTTGCCGATTGGTTGCCGTTTAGGACCTCGCTGTCCATTTTCACAACGTAAATGCGTGATTAAACCACCAACTCGCCGTGTGAAACAACACGAATATGCGTGTTATTATCCGCTTAATATGCGAGTACATTCCGTAGCCGCTGAAAAAATTGAACCAATTACGATTCAAGCAAATCAACTAGATAAAGATGAGTAATGACGATGAGTGAAGTTGTTTTACGTGTTGAAAACCTAACCAAAACCTTTCCTGCCAGTGGTAGTGCGTTATTTAATCGAGCTTTTGATGCAGTCAAGGATATCTCTTTTCAGATCGAACAGCGTAAAACCCTAGCGATTATGGGAGAAAATAGTTCTGGAAAATCCACTTTAGCTAAAATGATTGTTGGAATTACAGAACCAACAGCAGGCGATATTTTTTTCAGAGATCGGTTATTAAAATTTGGTGATTATTCATTTCGTTCTAAACACATTCGGATGCTATTCCAGGATCCAAATGCGACCTTTAATACACATTTAAATGTCGGGCAGACATTAGATTTACCTTTACGTTTAGCGACTCCTTTATCCGAAGAAGAACGTAATCAAAAAATCTTTCAAACACTGCGTTTAGTTGGCTTAGCACCTATTCATGCCAATATCCGTTTTAGTGATTTAACGATAAGTCAAAAACAACGGATTGCATTAGCACGTACGCTGATATTGGAACCAGAAGTTATTATTGTTGATGATGCGTTAAACTCCTTAGATTCGTTAGTTAGGGCACAATTAATTAATTTGTTGCTGAATTTACAAGAACGACTCGGTATTGCGTATATTTATATTGGGCAAAATTTAGGAATAATTAAGCACATTGCTGATCAATTATTGGTGCTGCACGAAGGGCAAATTATTGAATATGGCGATACATTAGATGTGATTGCAGATCCACAAGCAGAGCAGACCAAGAGGCTACTACAACAATAAAAAAGAAATGTGCGCCGTATTGGCGCACGTAGTTTTCAATGAAAACAACTATTTTTGCTCACTATTCTTTTCAATCGCTTCTACAGGATTGCTAGTTAAATTAATGTCTAATTGATTAAAAGGAATATCAATACCAGCTTTATCAAATTCTAGTTTAATCTTTTCCATAATCGCAAAATGAACACCCCAGTAATCGGTGGTATTTACCCAAGGACGCACAAATAACTGCACACTGCTTGCGGCTAATGCACCCACAGCAATTAATGGTTCAGGGGTTTTCAAGATACGAGGTTCTTCCGCTAAGCAACGTGCAATAATTTCTTTGGCTTTAGCAATATCCGCTTCATAAGAGATATCAAAAATAAAATCAATACGGCGTGTTTGATTCATTGAATAGTTAGTAATCTTTTGCGTAAAGATCTGATTATTTGGAACTAAAACCGTTTTATTATCGCCAGTACGTAATTCCAACATTAATAAACCAATTTGGGTAACTGTCCCAGAACCACTAGCGACTTCAATAAAATCACCTTTTCGGAAAGGTTTAAAAATTAGAATCATCACGCCAGCAGCAAAGTTTTGCAGTGAGTTTTGTAGAGATAAACCAATCGCTAAACCAGCAGCACCAATTAATGCTACAAGAGAAGTTGTATTAATACCAAGTTGTGAAAGAGCAGCGATTACCACAATAAGTAATAACGCAAAGTAGGAAATGGAACGAATAAATTCACTGAGCATTTCATCTTTAACAGTGCGATTAATCATTGCTGCTAATAACTTACTGATAAATCTTGCTAGACGTTTCCCAATTAGAAAAATAATGATCGCAAGCAAAATTTTTAGAGAATAAGGCACAACCCAATCATTAAAAAAGTTTAGAAGTTGTTGTTGACTAAAGAGGGAATGCCAATCCACATTTTGTAAATCGAGAGAATTAGTTAGGTTACTTTCAACAGCTTTTGTATTTTCCGCCATAATTGCTCCTGTTAATAAAAATGAAAGCCAATTATTATAATTATGTAAACAGAAAGATCAAATTGAGAAGGGGCAGTTAAATAGGGTAATGATAAAGATAGGGGGATATGGCGTTAATCTGTAGAAGAGCAAGTCTGATCTTCTACAGCTAATTTAGTGGATCACTACAGAGAGTCTATGTTTTAAACCCATCACAATTTCAACATTAATAATCTGTCATCAATAGGGGATGATTGAAATCCATAATTTAAATAAAATTGTCTTACATTATCGTTAAGAGCGTGCACTAATAAAGCTTTTACTCCGACTTGTTCTGCGACAATTTTTGCTCGCAATACTGCATCTTTAAGTAAAGCTGCACCTAATTTTTGCCCTTGATATTTCACGTCTATAGCGAGTCTTCCTAGTACAATAACGGGAATTGGTTCTGGCATATTGCGCCTTAATGCACTGGATACCAACTGATGTGTTACTGATCCTGCGGCTAAAGCATAAAAACCAACAACAACATTTTCTTTGCAAATCACAAATGTTCTACTTGCGTGACTTTGTTGATTTTTCAATGCGTTATGCTTAAGCCATAAATTTAACACTTCTTCACCACAATCAAACAAGCTCACATGATGATGAGACTGTAATAATTCAGGAGCAGAATACATTTGTTTATTCCCATGGCGATTTAATATTCATTAATTTTTCTAGACCGGAATTTGTTGAATTAGATTGTTCCAATGCCTCAATGAAGTGATTAAATTTTTCATCATTCAATTGGAATACTGTTCTATCTAAAATCACATTTTGTGCATAAATACAAGCGGCATCTAGCATAAAATCAGAACGGGTTTTACCCAGCAAAGAAGCAGCATAATCAATTAAATCACGCTGACTAGTTTGGGCTCGTAAGTTAATCGCTGCAGTACGCATAATGAATCTCCATTATTTACTAATACACAATCAATATACAAATTATATTGTGTATCGATTGTGTATGCAACGCGATTGTAATAGATTTAATTAATTTAAAAAAAGAACCCTTGGAAAGAAGAGCTTAATAATGATTATGCTGGTTTTGGAATATTCGTAGTTTTATAAAAGATGGCAATTCTGGATTTTTTGGATAATCAATTTCCTA
>NZ_JAQIBB010000060.1:0-26853 GCF_027920745.1 Gallibacterium faecale
TTTAACAATTCTTTTTAGACGTTTTAAAAAAGTTTTCCTATCTTAAAATGATATAGCCTATTCATTAAGCAGTTGTACAAATAACAGACAAAAATGCAAATTTTAAATATAAAAAAAGATTGAGTATTGCTACCCAATCTTTTTCGCTCAATAGCTAATTAATTATTTTTTGATAACTAAAACAACTGATTCTCCAGCGACAGTTTCACCCTCTTTTTTCTCCATATGAGAAACTTCGTCCATATTAGAGATAACAATCGGAGTAAGCACTGATTTTGCTTTTGCTTCTAATAATTCTAAATCAAGTTCAATTACAGTATCACCACGTTTTACAGTTTGTCCTTCTTGAGCAATACGGGTAAAACCTTCACCTTTTAATTCAACTGTATCAATACCAAAGTGAACAAAAAGCTCGATACCTTCTTTTGATTCCATTGAAAACGCATGGTTGGTTTCAAAAATTTTACCAATCACACCATCAACTGGAGCAACGATTTTGTTACCTTTTGGACGAATCGCAACACCATCACCAACGATTTTCTCAGAGAAAACAACATCTGGAACATCTTCAATGTTTACGATTTCACCTGTTAATGGCGCATAAATTTCTACTTCAACGGCTTTATTGTCCTTTGAACCAAATAACTTATCGAATAAACCCATTTTTTTCTCCTTATCAGAAAGATTTTAAGCTTAGATCTGTGCCTAATATTAGCTGAATTTTTTACTTTTGTATCTAATTTAATGCTTTTTCAGATAAAAAATTCTCAATCAACTGATCAACATCTGCTGCTGTTGGTTGTAACAATACTTCTTTCGCAAGATCTTGAGCATCTTGATAATTCACATTACGGATTAATTTCTTAATCTTCGGTACCGAGATAGAACTCATACTAAATTCATCTAATCCCATACCTAATAACAAGATTGTTGCTTTTTCATCACCTGCTAACTCTCCACACATTCCTGTCCATTTGCCTTCAGCGTGTGACGCATCAATAACTTGCTTAATTAATGATAACACAGATGGTGTTAATGGATTATACAAATGAGAAATCAATTCATTACCACGGTCAACGGCTAATGTATATTGCGTTAAGTCGTTAGTACCAATACTAAAGAAATCAACCTCTTTCGCTAAGAATTTCGCATTTACTGCGGCAGATGGTGTTTCTACCATCACACCAACTTGAATATTTTCATCAAATGCTTTTCCTTCTTCACGAAGTTGTTGTTTTAAGGTTTCTAACACAGATTTAAGTTCACGAATCTCTTCTACTGAAATAATCATCGGGAACATCACTGCTAATTTACCAAATGCAGATACACGTAACACTGCACGTAATTGTGCATTAAGAATTTCTCGACGGTCCAAAGCAATACGAATTGCTCGCCAGCCTAAGAATGGATTCATCTCTTTTGGTAAATTCATATATGGCAATTCTTTATCGCCACCAATATCCATAGTACGAAGAATCACTAAACGATTTTTCATTGCTTCTACAACGGCTTTATAAGCTTGGAATTGCTCTTCTTCTGTTGGTAACTGATCACGATCCATAAACAGGAACTCGGTACGATACAAGCCAACACCTTCCGCACCATTACGCTCTGCCCCATCAATATCACGGATAGTACCAATATTCGCACAAACATCGACACGGCGACCATCTAATGTCACCGCAGGTAGATCTTTAAGCTTAATTAATTCTGCTTTTTCTTCTTTATATTGCTCTTCTAATACTCTTAAGCGAGCAATTTCTTCCTGAGTTGGATTTACATAAACTGCATTATTTAATGCATCAAGAACGAGATAATCCCCTGTATTCACTTTTACAGTAACATTATTCGTTCCCACAATTGCTGGTAACTCAAGAGAACGTGCCATAATTGAGGTATGTGAAGTACGCCCACCAATATCGGTAATAAAACCAAGCACTTTGTCTAAATTTAATTGTGCTGTTTCAGATGGTGTTAAGTCATAAGCTACTAAAATTGATTCTTCAGCAATTTCACCTAAATCAATAATATGCATACCTAAAATATTTTTTAATAAACGATTTCCAATATCACGAATATCTCCTGCACGTTCTTTAAGATACTCATCATCAATATCAGAAAGCATAGCCACTTGTTGATCAATGACTACAGAAGCAGCGACATCTGCTGTTACATGGTGTTCTTTTAGATAAGCAATGATTTCTTCTTCTAGCTCTTCATCTTCAAGAATCATTAAATGACCTTCAAAGATAGCTTCTTTCTCTTCACCCAGAGTTTGGCGTGCTTTTTCTTTAATTGCCGTTAATTGTGCAGATGCAGCTTCTCTTCCTTTATAGAAGCGTGCAATTTCACCTTCAACTTCATCTTCAGAAATCTTACGTTTATCAAGAACAATAGGTTCTTCTTTCAACACTAATGCCTTACCAAAAACAATACCTGGGGAAGCTAAAATACCTGAAATCATAATATAACCTTCTTCAAAATCACTAAATAAACACAGATGCCGACTTCGATTGGACGACTTATTCTAAAGTTGGAATTAATGCAACAAGGTGATCTACTGCAGCTTTTTCATCTTCACCTTCTGCAGAAATAGTGATTGTCGTTCCTTGAGTTAAGCCTAAAGTTTGTAATTTGAACAAACTTTTTGCACTCGCACTTTTACCACCAGATGTCACAGTAATATCAGATGAAAAACCTTTAGCTTCTTTTACGAATTGTGCTGCTGGACGAGTGTGTAAACCGTTTGGTGCTGTGATGGTAATTTCTTGAGAATACATTTTTCTCTCCTTAAATCTCATGGATAGGTTAAGAATCATAAAAAAATCTGCACTTTCCTTTCTGTCATTTAAACAACAAAAAATAAAATGCAGAATAACAACAATTTTTTAATATTTATTTTATTGGATAAAATAAATGTCATCGCTAGTATCGACATTCTTCATCAAGAATCAAGCATAAATCCTCAAAAATTTGCGTTACCGCACAAAAATAATTGTTTTTAGGTACTCCAAATGCAAAAACAGATTATTTTTTATGCAAACAAGTAATTTTCTCTCTTTAAAATTCCTATTTATTCCACTGAATATATTCTGTCTATTTCTTATCCAATTTATCGCGTTCATCACAAGCTGTTAACACATCTTGATGACACACAATATCAAGATAACTTTTCTTCAATTCATCATTATCTGGAACTTGTACTTGTTCACGATACATCTTAGCTAAAATTTCTTCCGCATCTATTTGACCTTTAGTGGCAGCTTTAACCAACCATGTCATAGCAATTTCTATATTAGGTTCGACACCATAACCATTTAAATAAACATTGCCTAATAGCATTTGGATTGTCTTATCATCTGATAATTCTGAAACGGCTTTCATTCGTTCAATCATAAACTGAGGTGAGCGTTGCACATCATGCCCTTGTCCATATAACAACATCAGCACATATAAACTTGTTCGATAGTTGAAATCATAAGATTCATTAAACCATTTAATTGCAGTATAAATATCTTGTTTATCCCAGTAATTTATTCCAATAGCAAAGGCTATCTCTGAATATTCATATATCTCTCTAAAATAAGCCTGTTTTATTGTTTGGTAATCTTGTGGAACTTTATTGAGATATTCTACGAGTGTCTTTTGTAGTCTAGTACGAAGCGATGCTTTTTCTATAATTAGCTGCTTATACCAATAAGTAGATTGATCTAGATTAAACTCTACACCTTCTGCAAATTTATACATCTCGGCTAGCCTCTTTTGACTAAAACGATCGCCTTGTTCCGCAGCCTTTAAGAACCATTTTGCTGCCTCAACATAGTTTGAATCATAGTAATAGAATATACCTAAGCGAGATTGAGCTTCAACATACCCTTTTTCTGCTGCTTTTTTATACCATTTTTTTGCTTCTTTAAGATTTTGATTTACACCAATACCGTGTTCATACAAGAACGCCAATGACACCTGAGCTACTGTATCATTTTGCTCAGCGGCTTTTGTAAACCATCTTAATCCTTCTTGATAGTCTTGTTTAACCGCAAATCCTGAATAATATAAAGAGCCTAACAAAGCATAACCCCTAACATCATTTACTTCAGCTGCTTTAGTTAACCAATAAAATGCTTTTTGATAATCCTGAGGCGTACTTAAACCATAATAATACATTCTACCTAACAAAGCGTAACTTGAGGTATAGCCTTGATCAGCAGCCTGACTTAGCCATCTAAATGCCTGATAATAGTCTTGCCTTACACCTTCTCCCGTAAGGTACATTCCCCCTATCCACCCTTGACTCTGTTTTTCTCCCTGTATTGCTGCTTGTAAAAAATAGTGAGCTGCACGTTCATCATTCTTTTCAACCCCCAAACCTTGTACATACATATAACCAAGATTGGTTTGAGCTCTCATATCACCTTGTTCAGCAGCTTGATGAAACCATTTAGCTGCTTCTATATAATCTTGCTTAACGCCTATACCTTGATAATATAAATTGCCTAAATTAAGCTGTGCGTCCATATCGCCTTGCTCTGCGGCTTTAAGATACCAAGAGATTGCTGTTTGATAATTTTTCTTTACGCCTTTACCATGCTCAAACATCATTGCCAATACATTTTGAGATTCCTTTTCTCCCTGCTCAGCTGCTTTTCGGAACCATTTTAGTGCTTGAGGATAATTCACCTTGACGCCTATACCATTGTAATACATATAAGCTAATTTCTGCTGAGCATCGGAAAAACCTAAATTTGCTGCTTCTGTATATAACTTTAATGTTTGAGCATAATCTTGTTGTACGCCATATCCATTAAAATACATCGTTCCCAATGCTGACTTAGCTTTTGCATTACCTTGAGCTGCCGCCTTGCTATACCATTTAAATGCTTCATTATAATTTTGTTCTACACCTGCTCCCTTATAGTAAGCAGTCCCTAAATTCATTTGCGATTCTAGATGTCCTTGTTCTGCTGCCCTTAATGCCCATGCAAACATTTCAGTATAATTTTTATCTTTAATATAAAGCGTTGATAATTTATGTTGCGCTTCAGCATAGCCCGCATCAGCTGCTTTTTTTAGCCATAGGATTGCAGTATCTTGATCTTGAGGTACGCCTATCCCCAGTTCATATAATTCCGCTAACGCATATTGTGCTTCAAAATCACCGCCTTCTGCTGCCTTACGTAGCCATTTTTCAGCCTCAATAATATCTTTAGTACCCCCTTTCCCATGTAAGCACATTAACCCTAATTCCTTTTGTGCCCTTGGCTCATTTTGTTCGGCGGCTTGAAGAAATAACTTCTTCGCAGCAGCATAATCCTGCGTTACCCCTCGACCAGAATAATACATTTTCCCTAATGCAAACATGGCTTCAGGTACATTCAAACTCGCAGCTTTCTTAAATAATTCCAGAGCTTTAGCATCATTTTGTGCAATGCCTTCACCGTTATAATACATAGTGCCCAACGAAAAATAGGCGAGTGGAAACTCACGTTTCATTGCCTGCTGATAAAAAGAGATTGCTTTGTTAGCATCAACCGCTGTTCCACGACCTTTACTATAAAAATCGCCTAGCATAAATAGCGCAAAATCCGAACCTTGATCGGCGGCTTGATGATACCATTTCAAGGCTTGTTCATAATCCACAGACACACCCAAGCCATTTTCATAGATATGGGCAACTTGTAATTGTGCTTGTAAATCACCTTGTTCAGCCGCTTTTAGAAACCAATATAGTGATAAAACTAAATCTTGATCAACTAACTTGCCCTGCTTATATAACAAAGCGAGGTTATATTGTGCATCAATATTACCTCGCATCGCATGTTGATAAGTATCTAGAAAATTGATGGGACTATTTGCACTTATACTTAATGAGATAGACCAGTAAATAAGTAGTCCTAACAGTATCTTTTTCATCATCAATCTCCTATATTACTCAATCCATTATGGCTTAATTTTAGCTACAAAATGACGTTGCGATTTTGTTTCACTTTTACTGCTTAATAATCGGTGATAATTCTCAAAACGGATTGGGTTTATTTCACCTGCTTCCATCGCTTCTCGAATAGAGCAACCAGGATCTTGCAAATGTTTGCAATCTTTAAATTTACAAGTGCCTAAATAAGGCAAAAATTCACGATAACCGCGAGTAATATCATCATCTTCTAAATGCCACAATCCAAATTCTCGAATTCCCGGTGAATCAATTAAATTACCACCTTGTGGCAAATGATAAAGAGTTGATGCTGTTGTCGTATGTTGCCCTAAACCAGAGGTTTCACTAATTTCTCCGGTCGGCGTATCCACTTCAGGTAAAATTGCATTCACTAAACTAGATTTACCTACCCCTGATTGACCAACAAAAATAGAATTACCCTGTGCCAATAAATTAGTTAAATCTGCCATACCTTCGCCAGTCAAGGTAGAAAGCATCAAAGTTTGATAACCAATCGCCTGATAGATTGCAAGGGTTTGTGATAACTCTTCACGCTCAGTTTGCGTTAAAAGATCAATCTTATTAATCACTATCACTGGCTTAATTGCCGCTTTTTCACAAATTACTAAATAACGATCAATAATATTTAATGAAAGTTTCGGTGCAATAGCAGAGACAATCACAATCTGATCAATATTCGCTGCAATCACTTTTAAGCCATCATAATAGTCTGGACGACTCAATTCGCTGGTACGAGGATGCTTAGCTTCTACTACCCCACTAATTCCTTGCATTTCTGCTAACCCTTGTCGCCAAATAACTCGATCTCCCACGACAACATCACTGAGTGTTCGTCTTAAATTACAACGGAATTTTTCACCTTCTGGTGTTTCAACATCAACGTGTTGTGAATATCGTGTTACTACAACACCTTCTTGTGCGGCACCTAACATATCTTCTTGCCAAGTTGGTTCTTGCTTTAATTTTTGTTGATGTTTTCTAAGATTTTTATGTTGATTAGAGGCAATACGTCTTTGTTGATTATGGGTTAACTTACGTTTACTCAAGTCCACTCCTTATCGTTTATAAAAAAATGGCGTAAAATAGCCGCCGATATTAATTAGTAGGATACCTGATATTATGCAATTAGATAAACAAAATCTCATTTGGATTGACCTAGAAATGACAGGGCTTGATCCAAATACTGATCGTATTATTGAAATCGCCACTATTGTAACAGATAAAGATTTAAATATTTTAGCCGAAGGCCCAGTATTAGCGATCAAACAAGATGATGCTACGCTCGCAGGTATGAATGAATGGTGCCAAAAGACACATCGAGAAAATGGGTTAATTGAACGAGTTCGCCAAAGTACACTTAGTGAACGTGCCGCTGAATTACAAACATTAGATTTTCTCAAAAGATGGGTACCAAAAGGTGCATCACCAATTTGTGGCAACAGCGTAGCTCAAGATAAACGTTTCTTATTTAATTATATGCCAGAACTTGCCGAGTACTTTCATTATCGCTATCTCGACGTGAGCACATTAAAAGAGTTGGCTGTGCGTTGGAAACCTGAAGTATTAAAAGGCTTTCAAAAGAAAAACTCTCATCTCGCCTTAGACGATATTCGTGAATCTATTGCAGAGTTAGCTTATTATCGCCAACACTTTATTAAGATAGATTAACTGAGTGCTTGATAAAACAGCAAATATTCTGCCTTAGTTATTGCACAACCTCATTTTTTTCGTATAATGCTCTACCGTTAAGCGGGAATAGCTCAGTTTTGGTAGAGCACAACCTTGCCAAGGTTGGGGTCGCGAGTTCGAGCCTCGTTTCCCGCTCCAAATATTCTTTTCTACTCATTGCGGGAATAGCTCAGTTGGTAGAGCACGACCTTGCCAAGGTCGGGGTCGCGAGTTCGAGCCTCGTTTCCCGCTCCAAGTTTCTAATCAAGTAACTCTAAGCCAATACCTCGTTTTTTAGCTTTTTTTACAATTTCATTTGCAACAACTACATCTAATACTGCTGAACCCACAGACTTAAACAACGTAATTTGCTTACTTGAGCTACGACCTTTCACCTGTTTATTAATTAACTGCCCTAATTCACCATCATAATCATGCAATAGAACAGCTCCTTTTTTTAGTGGAGTAATAAAATCACCAGCCTCATTTAATACACCGCTCATGGTATCAAATAAAACTAAATCCGCCTTACGAATTAATCCCTGAGGAATCTCGCACATCTCCGGCGTATAAGAACCAATACCATTAATATGGGCACCATCTTTTACCCACTCAGCTGAAAAAGTTGCTTCTTTTGCTGTTGTTACTGTTGTAATAATATCTGCACCTGTAACACAAGCCTCGCTACTTTTTACCGGAATCAATTCGCAATCATAATAAGATTGTTGTTCACGACAAAATTTTATTACATGGTCAAAATCACGAGAATAAATACGAACTTCCTTTAATTTACGTACTGTCAGCATAGCCTCTAATTGAGCTGGTGCTTGACCACCAGTACCAATTAATGCCCCTATTTTCGCTCGAGGTTTAGCTAATAAATCCGTTGCTGCACCTTGTACTGCGCCCGTACGTAATTGCGTAAAATAAGTCCCATCTAAATAAGCCTTCGCAATCCCTGTCTTTGGATCTAAAACTAACATCACGGCAAAAATACTAGGTAGATTTTTCTCTATATTTTTTGGATATACAGAAACAATTTTGATACCCAGTGCAGAATCATCCCCACTAACATAGGCTGGCATATATAAGCTTTGTCCTTCATATTGCGCAATATTCAGGTTTGTTCGTAAAGGAACATCTGCAAGTCTCTTTGAATAGGCTGATAATGCCTTTTTGCTTGCCTCTATTGCCTCTTTCATAGAAAAACATTGCTTAATTTCTGCTTTTCTTAGATATAACATCGTGGTTTTCCTCAGCAAGTATCATAATTCATTAAGGAATAATTTTTAAAAATTGTCCTGCATGATATAAGGTCAATCCAGCTTCTGTGCTCCAAGAACGCAGTTTGCAAAAAGAGAGTTGACAGTCCTCAACTTGTTTAAATGGTAAAGGTAATACTTCACGATCATCTTTATATAAATAATCTGCAAAAGCTTTACCGAATAGTGTGCCTGTTGTAATTCCTCGCCCATTAAATCCCGTTGCTGCAACAATCCCCGGCGCAGGCTCAAAAATACGCATAATATGATCTGGCGTAAATCCAAACTTACCACACCATTCATATTCCCACTGAAATTTAGGTAAATCTGGGAAATAATGTTGCTGTACGTGTTTTGCCCAATTTAAAAAGAACGATTTTGGTTTTCCAGTGGAACTACCTACAGTACCTAACAAAAGGCGCCCATCTTTATCCCTACGAATACTAGATAGTGCTAAACGCGTATCCCAAGATCCATTTCGATAAGGTAAAATACGATCTGCTATCTCTCCACTTAATGGTTCTGTAGCAATTTGATAATACTCAACAAAATAAAATGATTTATGTACATTAGTCCATTCCCCTTCAGTATATACATTAGTTGCAATCACAACTTTTTGTGCTTTAACTGCATATTGATTACTATGAACTAACCACCCATCTCCATCTCGAGAAATTTGTGTTACCGGCGAATTTTCAAAAATAGCCACGCCTAATTTAGTTGCCGCAATCCCTAACCCGGTGACATAAGCAAATGGATTAACTGTTCCGGCTCGTTTATCTAAGAGCGCTTTATTAATTTTTGTAGTACCGCAATATTCATGGCATTTTGTCCCAGTTAACACTTCAACATTAACACCACGCCGACTTAATTGCTGGTAACGAATATCAACATCTAACTCACCTGCTTTATTATGAGCCATATGTAAATTTCCCGTACGTGTATCCTGCGCATCAATACTATATTTATCAATAACACTAAATACGAGCTTTGGCGCTAATCCTAATGCTGTTGTTAATTTCTCACCTGCTTGCTCCCCTAAATATTGATTTAGATCGTCTGGCCTTGCCCAAGTCCCTGCATTCACTAAACCAACATTTCTTCCTGATCCTCCCGCTCCTACAGTATGTGCTTCCAACACACATACTTTTTGCCCATATTCAGCAAGATGTAAAGCTGTAGATAACCCGGTAAATCCTCCACCAATGACACAAACATCTACCACTTCATTTTGATTGAGTGTTGGATAACTTGGAATATTATCGACTAAGGTTGACCATAAACATTTTGTTTCGAATGTTATTTGTGCATTCGATTGTGCTTGGTTAGTTGAATGCAAGTGACTCATGATAAAAACTCCTTATAGAATGATGTTGCTTAAATATGCTTGTGTTTGCCTAACTTATGAATGATTAATTGGTTTCTCTTTTGGCATAAATTTACCAATAAAAGCCCAAAGTAATCCAAATACCGGAGATAGCCAGCAAGCGAACGCAAAAGGCGCATATAATAACGTGCTAACTCCAAGTGTGGCTGCCACGAAACTACCGCCCATATTCCAAGGAATTAAAGGTGAAAGTAATGTACCGCAGTCTTCAATAGAACGCGTTAATATCGTCTTTTTATAACCTAATTCTTCATATTTATCTTTTAAAAGGCGTGCTGGTAAAACTAATGTTGTATACACATCACCCACTAATGCCCCTACACCAATAATACTCCCGTATGTAGATAAAATTAAACCAAAACGTGTTTTAATATAACGATTTAATCGAGACATAATTGTGCGTAAGGTGCCGTAGTATTCTAATGAACCAACAAAAGCGAGCGCAAAGAAAGTTAATACAATTACCCATGTCATTGACATTGCTCCACCCTTGGTTAATAGCTTATCAACAACTTCAAGTCCTGTATTACTCACTGCACCATTTTGTAATGTATTAAAAATATCGTGCAAACCAACGCCTTGTAAAAAGAAAGCAATAACAGCCGCAACGACAACACCACCATAAATTGTTGGCATTGCTGGATACTTTCTAAAGGCAGCAAAAATAACGACTACCGCAGGTAATAATGTGATTGGGCTAATAATATAATCTTCAGCTAATCTTTGTTTAATCAACTCAATTGTTGTTAAATCAACTGCTTGATCAGAATATTGCATACCAAGAAGAGCATAAATAATTAATGAAACAGTCATCGCTGGAATTGTTGTAGGCATCATACCTTTAATATGATCCCAAAGTTCTACACCACACGCAGCTGGCGTTAAGTTAGTCGTTTCAGATAATGGTGACATTTTGTCTCCAAAGAATGCCCCAGAAACAATGGCACCTCCTGTTAAATAAGCTGGGATTCCTAACCCCATACCAATGCCCATTAAAGCTAACCCAGCAGTTCCCACCGTTCCCCAAGAGGTCCCAGTTGCTAACGATAATACTGAACAAAGCAAACAAACTGATACTAGGAACGTACTCGGTGTAAATAAGCTAAAACCATAATAGAGAATTGTTGGTACTGTTCCTGCAATAATCCAGCCCCCAATTAACATACCTACACCAAGTAATACCATCACAGCAGGAATACCGATTTGGATAACTTGCAAGAAATATTCTTCCATCTCCTGCCATCTAGCACCCCGGCATTTGAGAAATAATCCTGTAATTAAGATGCCGCATACTAAAGGAATATGAGGAGTAAAATCATCAAAGTAAAAAAATTGCACCATTAAAATAATGGTTGTCAAAATAAGCGGTGCTAAATCAAGCAATACCGAGTTTGATCTTGGTACGAACTCTGGATTTGGTGTATGTAATCCATTATTGCTTTCACTATAAGATACACCTTTTCTCTCTTTTTTATTGTTAGTCATAAATTGTCTCCTCATATCGGGAAGGCTAAAATAGGCTTTTTCCTGGCTACACTACATTTTGAGAAAAAAGCGATAAATTGGATAGCCAACCAAAATGTTTGGCGATCTAGTACAGCGCTATTAAAGTGATTAAAAAGTGTTAGCCGAAATTAATACCTTGTGCTAACGGTAATTCAGTAGAATAGTTAATTGTGTTTGTTTGGCGACGCATATAATTTCTCCACGCATCAGAACCTGATTCACGTCCACCACCAGTTTCTTTTTCGCCACCAAATGCACCGCCAATTTCTGCACCACTTGTACCGATATTGACATTTGCAATACCACAATCACTACCACGGTGACTTAAAAATAATTCAGCCTCACGCATATTATTAGTAAACACACAAGACGATAACCCTTGAGGAACATCATTTTGTAATTCTATCGCTTGATCAAAATCATCATATTCCATCACATAAAGAATTGGCGCAAAGGTCTCATGTTTCACACATTCATCTTGATTTGGCATTTCAACAATAGCTGGTCTCACATAATAAGCATTAGGATATTGATCCATTAATACACGTTCGCCTCCAGTTACTTTGCCACCTGCAGCGACTGCTTTTTGTAATGCGGCTTGCATTGCATCAAAACTTTGTTGATCAATTAATGGTCCAACTAAATTGCCTTCCAAAGGGTGTCCAATTGTTACTGATGCATAAGCTTTCTTGATACGAGCAAGTACATCTTCTTTAATAGAAGAATGGACTATTAAACGGCGTAATGTCGTACAACGTTGTCCTGCCGTACCTACTGCCGCAAATAAAATACCTCGAATCGCTAAATCTAAATCTGCGCTAGGTGTTAAAATCATTGCATTATTCCCACCTAACTCAAGAATCGACTTACCAAATCTTGCAGCTACTTTTGGTCCAACTTCACGTCCCATACGTGTACTACCAGTAGCACTAATTAATGGCACATCTGTGTGAGAAACTAATGCATCCCCCACATCACGTTCGCCAATCAATAATTGGGAGAGATAAGGCGGAGCATCATTACCAAATTTTGCTAATGCTTTTTCAAATAAGGCTTGGCAAGCAATTGCGGTTAATGGTGTCTTTTCTGAAGGTTTCCAGATAACAGGATTACCACAAATTAAAGCTAACGCAGCATTCCAAGACCAAACAGCTACTGGAAAATTAAATGCAGAAATTACACCAACAACACCCAATGGATGCCATGTTTCACGCATATGATGTCCTGGTCGCTCAGAAGCTATAGTTAAACCATAAAGTTGACGCGATAAGCCGACCGCAAAATCACAGATATCAATCATTTCTTGTACTTCACCAAGCCCTTCTTGCTTAATTTTTCCTGCTTCCCAAGAAACTAATGCACCAAGATCCTCTTTATGCTCACGCAATACTTCACCTAAGATACGAACTAATTCACCACGGCGCGGTGCTGGTACTTGACGCCAAGCTTTAAATGCTTTCACTGCACGTTGTACCTTCTCATCGACAACATCTACAGACTCTAAATTAATAGCGCCAATTTGATTTCCTGTAATTGGACTTCTCACTGGATAATTGCAGACTTTCCTCAACACCCATTGCTTGCATATATGAACTAATCATATCTTTCCCCTTATTTAAAATATCTATTACTGTTGTGTTGCTTAATTGTTAAATTAGCAATGAAAAAAGTACTATATCTGTTAACAATTGCCAAAGTAATATAATTACTGACAACATTCCGTTTTGGAATACAGCGGTTTTACCTAATACATCAATCAAGAAATAAGAGAAAATAACGATAAAAAAATCAACGTACTAAGTACGTTGATTTTTAATTATAGAGGGACTACTTTTTAAAAATTAATCACGAAGCTGTTTTAATTCTGTCAGACATTGAATAAGGCTTTCACTCTGAATTTTTTGGTAAATCTCATTAATATCCAATACTTTTGCCCCGAGTGACGTTTCAAAAATCGCTTGATTAGATTGACTATCATAATGTCCTTGTCCTCCCTCACCTAAGTTTGATTGGAAAATTCCAGCCGCACTTACAGGGAGAAAATCTTCATAAACAATTGGCTCTAGATTTACGATACCTGCATCAATTAATTGAGCGATATTTTGTATTGAAACTTCATCTTCAGCAAAATTTTTCAGTTTTTGCATAGCTGCTTGTTTATTTGGTTGATAATAGAAGAATGCAAGTCCTTGATCATATAAAGCACGGTAATCATCAGGGAAATCAATGAAACTTTCGGCTAAATTTTTCATATATTGTTTAGCATTGGCCTCTGTTGGTGCTCCACCAGTTTTTTCTCGTGCAGCATTTAACATACGATCATACATTTCACGGCCTTTTAAAGTTAACGCAACACCTCGCTGCTCAATTTCACCAAAACGCGCTGTATGTGTACCTGCCTCTTCACCATGTGGCCCTTTAAATTTCACTTCTTCTTCTAATGCTTTAAAGCTTGTTTGACGAAGGAAAATTGGACATTTACGGCGAGGTGGTCCTTCCACTACCGCTTTAGGTGTAATACCTCGCTTACTCATACCAATTTGTACTTCATCAATATCCAATGTTCTTGGGGTAAGATGATTAATATGCGGACCTTGGAAAGCAACAACATCAGCAATTAAACGATGTTGACGATGCAAGTCCTCATAAAGTTCTTTACTTACTGGTGAATGATCATGCCAACGGAAAGTTTCCAATGCTTCATTAACAAACTCTTCTGCATCCTTTTGATTTAATCCTCCATCTTTCTCAAATTGTTCAATCAATTCAATAACACGTGAGGTAAAAATACTACGCTGATGCAAAGCCGCTTCCGCTTTCTCACGTAAAGTTGGATTATCAATTAATTCTAAACGTAATAATGAAGTAAAGACGCGAAATGGACTTACATTCAAAGAATCTGCATCAATTGCACGAAATGCTGTAGAGTGTACTGGGACACCTGCAGGTGCGAGATCATAATATCCTACAGGGTACATTCCCATCACAGAAAATAGACGACGCATTGTAGCTAATTCTGCAGGTAATCCTAAACGAATTGCACCATGACGTTCTATATCTAAACGTGCTAACTCACCTGTAGCAGTAAGTTGTGCTTTGACTTCTTCATCATTGGCCAATACATTAGCATTAACATCATTCACTAATTGAATTAATTCGCTATATAAAGGTACTTCTTGTTGATACATTTTAGACATTGCGCTTGAAAATAAGCGTCTAATATCCGCTGCGGCAATAAAATTACTCATAACTTTCTCCTTTTTCACTTCCAAAATTTATTGTAGAAAATTTGTTCACATTAAATTATGCCGGCAGTTGGTGAGGCAATGCTTTTAATGCTTCTTCAAAAATAGTTAACCCTTGCACTAGAACTTCCGGCTCAATAGTAAGTGGCGGGAGTAAACGAATAATGTGACGATATTTACCACTTGGCATTAATAGCAACCCAGCTTCACGTGCACTATTCAACAATTGTGGCATCACTGCTGTACCGTAACCGTATTGTGGATGTTCTAACACAATACCTCGCATTGCTCCAATTCCTGTCATTTCCCCTAACCAAGGAGAAATTTTTTCTTCTTTCCAACGCTGATAAGTACTCACTAAAATATCTTCATATACTTTCGCTTGCTGCCAAATTGTTTCACCGCGCATAATCTCGAAGACGGCTAATGCTGCTGCACAAGCTACTGGATTTCCTGAATAAGTTCCTCCTAATGCACCTTTTGGCAAACCATTCAAAAGCTCTGCCCGACCAATTAAAGCGCCAAGAGGTAATCCTCCTGCAATGCTCTTAGCTAGTAAAATTAAATCTGGTTCAATACCTAAATGCATAAATGCAAATGGTTTGCCTGTACGACCAAATCCAGCTTGAATTTCATCTAAAATTAAAACAATGCCATGTTCATCACAAAACTGACGCAAATATTTTGCAAATTCAGGATCAAGTGGAATAAAACCACCTTCTCCTAATACAGGCTCAACGATCACTGCACCGATATTGTCAATATCCGTTTCAATTGCGAATAATCTTTGTAATGCTTCCTTCGCCGTTTCTGCACTTACACCATTGCATACACTTGGATAAGGAATGTGATAAACACAACCAGCTAATGGCCCTAAAGATTTTTTATATGGAGCAACTTTACCATTTAGATTTACCGCTGATAACGTGCGGCCATGAAAACCACCATCAAATGCAATTACACCAACTTTGCCCGTTTTCATTCTTGCAACTTTTAATGCATTTTCTGTCGCTTCTGCACCACAATTGGTAAACATACCTGCTAAAGGTGCCTTAATAGGAACTAATTCACATAATTTTGGCATTAACTCTTGATAAGGTTGATGACCGACCGCGTTATAAGCATAGTGAATTAATTTATCTACTTGTGTATGAATTGCTGCTGTGATAGTTGGATTAAGATGTCCGAAATTTAAAACGCCAATGCCACCGATAAAATCAATATATTTTTTTCCTTTATCGTCCCAAACTTCGGCATTTTTTCCTTGGACTAAAGTGATTGGATGTACTGTAGTAAGCGCATCTGTGATATGGTATTGTTGATTCGTCATAACGATAACCCTTTGCTTGATATAGTGATTTCATTGTAGAAACCGACTATATTGTCAGCAAACGAATTATTGTCTTAACGATATTCCATTTTTTCTTTGTTCGTTTTTTCTATGTAGTTTTCTATCCACTGTATCATTACCTTAACCTTAGGTGTGCTTGCTTTATGGCAGGGGTAAGCAAGATAATAATTCCCCATATTTTTCATTTCATAATCCCAAGCTTTTATTAATTTTCCTGTCAATAATTCATTTTTCACCATAATTTTTGGTACTAAAGCAATACCACATCCTAATTCTGCAGCAGTAATACAGGCATAAAAAGTTTCAAAAGAACAATTAGAATTAACCCCTTGTCGTTCAAAATAATAATACCAATCACTTGGTCGTGAATTGGATTGTAATAACACATATTCGCTTATTTCACATAAATCATTCAATGGCTTCTTTAATAAATCTGGTTGGCAAACTGCTATCATTTCTTCTTCAAACAGTTTAATCGCTTCCATACCAGACCAAACACCATCACCATGTAAAAAAGCAATATCAAGAACATGATCTTCAGAGAAAAAAGATTGCGTCAGTTCTTTTACATCAAGGTGAATTTTTGGATAAGCCTTACTAAACCCTTTCAAAGCAGGAATCAACCAACGTGCACAAAAAGTGGGGTGAGCGACAATTTTTAACGTTTCTGTTTCTGCACCATGGGCCATTACATCAATCGTTGATAATTCAATTTGTTTTAAAATTTTTTCAACTTCAAGATAATACTTTTTACCGACGGGCGTTAAATATAAACTTTGCGATGATCGTCTGAATAGTTGTAATTTTAATAACTCTTCTAATTGAGCCACTTGTTTGCTCACTGCGCTTTGTGTCATATGCAACTCTTGCGCTGCTTTAGTAAAACTCAAATGCCTCGCAGCAGTTTCAAAACATTGCATGGCTGTGGTTGACGGATATTTACGGAAATTAAGCATAGTCCCATCCTTTTTTCTCTTCCCTATATCACTCAATAACAGTTTAGTTTTATCAACAAAAACTTACAATCAACATTACTCAATAAATGTTAAATTCTATCTATTAGCAGCCATTATTAAACAGACCAAATTAATTAACTTAGCAATGACAATCAATTAGCAATTTCTAACAATTTTTTGCTATCATAACCGCCTTTTAACATTGGCATTTAACTACTGCGAACAATAGGAATTTCTATGGCATCACAATTTCGAGCTTTTCTTGAAAACGAAGCTGCAACCCTTGAATTAGGCAAAAAGTTAAGTTCCCTACTTGCTAGTTATACTGAAAATTTTACTATTTATTTGAATGGACAGCTTGGCGCAGGTAAAACAACGCTGACACGTTCGATTATTCAAAATATGGGACATCAGGGAAATGTTAAAAGTCCGACCTATGCATTAGTAGAAGAATATCATTTAACCAATAAAAGTATTTATCACTTTGATCTTTATCGTTTAAGTGATCCCGAAGAGTTAGAGTTTATCGGTTTTCGTGATTATTTTCGTGAAAATACATTATGCTTACTTGAGTGGCCTGAGAAAGGCGGTGACTTAATTCCTCCTGCTGACTTATTGATTACAATTAATTATCAAGGCAACGCACGTGAAATTACTTTACAAGCAAACTCTAATGCTGCTGAGCAAATTATTTGCGCTTTAAATAAGGATCAAGCAAAATAACTGCTGATTAATTACATTTCAAATATTCCACAATAGCTTATTGATATAAAAGAAAAAGATGAGAAAAATCACTGCATTTACCTATTGGCTAATCGCCTTTTTATGTTTTACTTTTAGTCTGGCGAGTAATGCTGGTACGCTAAAGTCACTCAATATTCGTAATACTGATAAGGAAACTCGTGTTGATTTCCGCTTTAGCTTACCAAGTAAATACAGTTATTTTTATTTAGAAAAACCAAATAGATTAGTGATTGACTTTGTCAATAGTCAAAGTAGCTCTGGTATTTTACCGCGTAAAAACAATACAAACTTACAAAAAATAGAACAAAGTAAATCTAATCGACCAAATAATTTGCGTGTTGTTTTGTATTTAGAACAAACCGTACGAGCCATCTTTATTAATAATAAGGATGGTATTTCTGTAAAAATTGCCAACCCAAATAATAGTAATAAAACTCAAAACACCTCGAAAACTGGTACCGTTCACCGTATTCCACAACAAGATCAAAATGACAATAACGATAACGTGTTGCCTGTTGTGAGCAAGAAACCTGCTCGTTCTACTCCTTATGTCGTTGCAATAGATCCTGGTCATGGTGGGAAAGATCCGGGTGCCATCGGAAAACTTTTAAAAGTTAAAGAGAAAAATATTACTCTCTCTATCGCAAAAGAGTTAAAAGCATTATTAGACCGCGATCCTAACTTTAAAGCCGTACTTACCCGTAATGGTGATTATTTTATTTCTGTGCCAAACCGTTCTGATATTGCTCGTAAATACAAAGCAAACTTTTTAATTTCGATTCATGCTGACTCAGCACCAAGCACTTCACCTCGAGGCGCTTCTGTATGGGTATTATCTAATCGCCGCGCTAATAATGAGATGGGTAAATGGTTAGAAGATCATGAAAAACAATCTGAATTACTTGGTGGTGCTGGAAATGTATTATCTACACATAATGAAAAATATCTCGATCAAACCGTACTCGATCTTCAGTTCGGTCACTCGCAACGTGTTGGCTATGAACTAGGTGATAATATTTTGCGTCGTTTTGGTCAAATTGCACAATTAAGCCGCAAAGATCCTCAACATGCGAGCTTAGGCGTGTTACGTGCTCCAGATATCCCTTCTGTATTAGTTGAAACAGGTTTTGTAAGTAATAAAGTTGAAGAACGTAAACTTAATACGCTTGCCTATCGCCGACAAATTGCTCGTGCAATTTATAACGGTTTAGTTGATTATCGTAAAAATAATTTAGTCAATATTGTGCCAGTACCAAAATCAACTGCACAGAAAAAACATGATGCAGCAATGCCAGAATTTCATAAAGTAGGTAAAGATGAAACTCTCTACCAAATTTCTCGAACCTATAAGATCTCGATTAATCAACTGTTAAAACTAAACCCAAAGCTTAATCCAGATCATCTTTTAGTAGGTCAATCTATACGTTTAAAAGAGAAATAATTATGCCAATTCAAATTTTGCCCCCATTACTCGCGAATCAAATTGCGGCAGGAGAGGTCGTAGAGCGTCCCGCTTCTGTGGTGAAAGAGTTAATTGAAAACAGTTTAGATGCTGGGGCAAATAAAATCCAAATTGATATTGAGCAAAGCGGTAGCCGCCTTATTCGGATTAGAGATAATGGTGTAGGTATTCCAAAAGAAGAACTGAAACTCTCTCTGATGCGGCACGCTACCAGCAAAATTGCTTCACTTGATGACTTAGAACATATTCTCAGTTTAGGTTTTCGTGGTGAAGCATTAGCAAGTATTAGTTCTGTTTCTCGTTTAACTTTAACCTCTCGAACCGCAGAACAAACAGAGGCTTGGCAAGTCTATGCGGAAGGACAAGATATGGAAGCCACAATTATTCCAGCTTCTCATGCTGTAGGCACAACCGTTGAAGTGGCTAATCTTTTCTTTAATACCCCCGCTCGACGGAAATTTTTGCGTACAGAGAAAACAGAATTTGCTCATATTGATGAAGTCGTTAAAAGAATCGCATTAGCTAAACCTACAATTCACTTTATCTTGACCCATAACGGAAAAATAGTGCATCAATATAAGCCTGCAGATGACACTGCATCACAATTAAAACGCTTAGCTATGATTTGTGGAAATGAGTTTACTGACTATGCACTACGCATTGATTGGCAATATGATGATATGCACTTACATGGTTGGATTGCAGCTCCACAATTTTATCGTACTCAAAATGATTTTAACTATAGTTACGTCAATGGTCGTATGATGAAAGATAAAGTCATTTTACACGCGTTACGTCAAGCTTATGCTGACTATCTTTCTACGGATCAATATCCTGCATTTGTCCTATTTTTAGATATTGATCCTACCTTAGTGGATGTGAATGTACATCCAACTAAACACGAAGTGCGCTTTCATCAATCCCGATTAGTGCATGATTTTATTTTACAAGGTGTTATCAACGCCTTAGCGCAAACAGAACAATTATTAACCGATTCTTCGCAGCCAACCCACGTAGAGTCAGTAACTAATTATGTAGCGGAAGATAATGCGGATTACCAATCTGCAGCAATACCTAACTATAATCCAACAACAATACCGCAAAACCGTTCTGCTGCTGGAAGAAATATCTTTAATAACTCAGCAACTTACTATTCGTCAAAAACACCAAAAGCAGCGACAAATAAAACTGCTTACCAACAATATACTCGTTTAATACAATCTGCTCATCAAGCAGATATGAATATTTCTAATAATAATTCAGCATTATCTGAAGCAAGTCATCATACTCAAGTCAGCTTAACTCAAACTGCACCATCTCAGCTTGAAACCGGACAACACCTCAAAGTATTAACTTTATTACCACAAGGTTATCTTTGTTTACAACAACACGATAAATTATATTTGTTAGCGACAAAAACATTACAACTATTAGCTTATGTTCAGCAATTACAAGCTTCTGATAAAGACTGTCAGGCATTACTTATTCCTGTTTCATTTCAATTAGATAAAATCCAAATTAACAACTATATTCGCTACCAAGATTTCTTTACGCAAACAGGTTTTACAATTCAATGTTATGGTGAACGTATTACCATTACTCATGTTGCAACTTTATTACGTCATCAAAACTTGCAACAATTAACGATTAAATTACTGAATACAGAAATTCAAGATTTTGCACATTTTGTACAAATCATCTGTGACAATATATTAGTTGAGCCAATTAAGGTATTGGCTGATGCTATCAACTTATTACAAAATATTGAGCAGTATTCACCAAATAAACACAATCTCATATTAGCTTCTTGTACAGAATTAGATCTTACCCCTTATTTCACGGGACATTCATTATGATCAAGAAACCATTGGCGATTTTCCTAATGGGACCAACTGCTTCAGGTAAAACCGGCTTAGCCATCCAACTAAGCAAACAACTCCCATGTGAAATTATTAGTGTTGATTCAGCACTGATTTATCGTGGTATGGATATTGGTACCGCAAAACCAACGCCCCAAGAATTAGCCGAAACACCACACAGACTGATTGATATTAAAGATCCGGTTGAAAGCTATTCTGCAGCTGATTTTCGTTTAGATGCTTTACAAGCAATGCAAGAAATCAGCGATAATGGCAAAATTCCACTATTAGTAGGTGGGACTATGCTCTATTACAAAGCCTTATTAGAAGGGTTGTCGCCATTACCACAAGCAAATCCAGAAATCCGTTCACAAATAGAAGAGAAAGCCCAACAATTTGGCTGGCAAACGTTACATCAAGAATTAGCTAAAGTAGATCCACAATCGGCATCTCGGATTCATCCCAACGATCCGCAACGAATTAACCGCGCATTAGAAGTTTATTACTTAACGGGAAAATCATTAACAGAATTAACCGAACAAAAAGGCGAACCACTGTCTTATCAACTCTTACAATTTGCTATTGCGCCGCAAGATAGAAGTATTTTACATCAACGTATTGAATTACGTTTTCAGCAAATGTTAGAGCAAGGTTTTATTCAAGAAGTAGAAAAACTTTATCAACGAAAAGATCTTCACCTTGATCTTCCTTCTATTCGTTGTGTCGGTTACCGACAAGCCTGGGAATTTTTACAAGGTAAATATGACTACGATGAAATGGTTTATCGTAGCATTTGTGCTACAAGACAATTAGCCAAACGTCAAATTACTTGGTTACGAGGTTGGAAATCACCAATTATTTGGTTAGATAGTTTAAATATTGAACAAGCAAAACTAACAATTCTTGAAAAAATATCACAAATTGAAACTTAACCAAGAATCTTGTCATTTCAGGGATGACATAGCAAAATATTATTGCTATATTGTTACACGGGCTTTCAAGCCATTTGGCTTCTTAGTTGTCTTGATTCACAACATCTAACACTAAGATTTTTTTGCATAATTACTAGCATTTTAACCAAAAAAGGAAAAAAAAATGGCAAAAGGACAATCATTACAAGATCCTTATTTAAATGCACTTCGTCGTGAACGTATTCCTGTTTCAATCTACCTAGTAAACGGTATTAAATTACAAGGACAAATCGAATCTTTTGATCAATTTGTCATTCTTCTTAAAAATACTGTCAGCCAAATGGTATATAAACACGCCATTTCAACAGTAGTTCCAGCAAGAGCGATTACTCATCATAATCATCAATCTAATGGATCTGCTACACAAGAAGAAGATATTGATACCAATATCGTGACAGAAGAAGAATAAATTTCTCAATTACTACAAATTTCTTGATAAATGATTTCCTTCTTACTTAGAGGGAAATCTATGTTTTTTCCTTATTTTTTCTTTAAACAGCTTCCTATTGTTCATATCAATTTACTAATTCCCTTATAGCAGAGCATAAATTCTAATACACAAATAGTTAAATAACCTTTGTTATAAGACTGACATTAACATCAGTAACACCAATTATTAATATGTTAAAACTATCAAATGGATAGTTTCCCATCTCATTTTTAATAGATAATAATAATAAAAAATCATATTATTGATAGATTATTCTTAATTTACCCTAATTACACTATAAGGAAATACTATGAAAAAATGTCCATTTGATCACCAATCAGCTACCTTAACGACCGCAGCGGGTTCACCTGTTGTGGATAACGATAATACAATGAGTGCAGGTGCAAGAGGTCCATTATTACTGCAAGATGTATGGTTTCAAGAAAAATTAGCACACTTTGCTCGTGAACGTATTCCAGAACGTGTTGTACACGCAAAAGGTTCTGCGGCATTCGGTACTTTTACTGTAACTAATGATATTTCTAAATATTCAAAAGCGGCACTATTTTCTGAAGTAGGTAAAAAAACAGATGTGCTATTACGTTTTTCTACTGTAGCAGGTGAGCGTGGTGCGGCTGACGCAGAGCGTGATGTTCGTGGTTTCTCATTAAAATTCTATACTGAACAAGGTAACTGGGATTTAGTGGGTAACAACACACCAGTCTTTTTTATCCGTGACCCATTAAAATTCCCAGATTTTATTCATACCCAAAAACGTGATCCAAAAACTAACTTGCGTAGTGCAGATGCAGCGTGGGATTTTTGGTCAAAACACCCAGAGTCATTACATCAAATTATGATTCTGTTTAGTGATCGTGGTATTCCAACAGATTACCGTCACTTAAATGGTTACGGTAGCCATACTTATAGCTTTGTGAATAGCAATAATGAACGTTTCTGGGTGAAATTCCACTTCAAAACACAACAAGGACACCGTTATTACACTAACGAAGAGGCAGCAAAAGTAGTGGGTGAGAATCGTGAATCAGCACAAGAAGATCTATTCTTTGCTATTGAACGTGGTGAATTCCCTCGTTGGGACGTAAAAGTACAAGTGATGCCAGAAGCAGACGCATTAAAACACAATTATACATTTGACTTAACAAAAGTTTGGCCACATAAAGACTACCCATTAATTGATTTAGGGGTATTAGAATTAAACCGTAACCCAGAAAATTATTTTGCT
This sequence comes from Gallibacterium faecale, assembly GCF_027920745.1. Lineage (NCBI taxonomy): Bacteria > Pseudomonadati > Pseudomonadota > Gammaproteobacteria > Pasteurellales > Pasteurellaceae > Gallibacterium > Gallibacterium faecale. Next base: position 24,041 of record NZ_JAQIBB010000060.1, read on the forward strand.
GAAGTGGAGCAAGCAGCGTTTGCACCATCTAACATTGTACCGGGTATTGGTTTCTCACCTGATCGTATGTTGCAAGGTCGTCTGTTCTCTTACCAAGATGCACAGCGTTATCGTTTAGGGGTAAATCATCATCAAATCCCAGTGAATGCACCGAAATGCCCATACCACACAACACACCGTGATGGGACAATGCGTGTTGATCACAATGGTGGTGCAGATCCTAACTATGCACCAAACCGCTTTGCAACTTATGTGCCTACTCACGATCAAGCTCCAGCATTAAAGCTAGAGCGTGAAGCAGCACACTTTAACTTTAGAGAATATGATGAAGATTATTACAGCCAGCCTGCTGCATTGTATAACTTATTTGATGCGGGGCAGAAAGCACGAACCGCTGCAAACTTTGCTGCATCATTGGCAGGGGTAACGGATAAGGCAATTGTAGAAGCTCAACTTGCTCATTTTGAGAAAGTAAGCAAACAGTTAGCCGATGATATTCGCGCTAATTTAACCAAATAACTAACAGCTCCTAAACCTTTTGCAAAAAATATAGCCAGATAGTTATTCTATCTGGCTTTCTCTTTTTGGCTATTCAAGTTTAATTACAAGAATATGATTAATGATTAATGATTAATGATTAATGATTAATGATTAATGATTAATGATTAATGATTAATGATTAATGATTAATGATTAATGATTAATGATTAATGATTTAGTTTAATTTGAATCTATTGTTTAAAAATCATTTTATTACCACTAATAAAATCTCTAACTAAATCACTAGCAAGTTGACTTAAGGTGGAGACGGTTTGTTTTTGAACTTCTGTCAGTTGGTCTGGTGATTTTTGGTAAAGCTGTTCTGTGATTAGTTTTGCTGCTAACTCACCACTGACCGCACCCGCAGCGCCTGCGGCAGCGTTGTTCCCTGTGGCATAGGCTTCGATGCACCTAATAGAACATGGGCAATTAAATTTGCTTGGGTATCTACATAGTGAGTTAATTATATTATTAATTTTTTATTTATTATGATTGTGATATTGTTTTAACTCTTCTAATTCTTTAATAAATTTTTCCCATCTATTTTGTTTAAAATTGCAATGAGTTAACGTTATATTATTTTCTTTTAAAATATTTTTTACAAACTCAGGATAATATTTGAATAAAATCTCTGATGCATCATTGATATTCCAATAATTATGTTCCTTATTTTTTACAATACAAGAAAGATAATCTCTAACCAACGGTAAATATTCAATATGCCCAGCTTCAATATCATAATATAAGTATGAAATACTAAATGGGGTTATTTTTGCCATATTTATGATTACTTTAATACAAAGATAAATTTTTTTTCTGATTATCTCATAATCGCTATCATTTATTTTTTCAGACAGGTAATACTGAAGAGCGCCTAACATATATTTATAGTCTTCACCACATAAATAATTATTTCTAAACTCTTCAAAAGTAGGAGAAATCAAGAGATCATAAATATATTGAAAACCATTATCAACACCCCAATAACATAACAAACATCCTGCTTGATATACATATCTGAATTTATAATCCTGACGATGCTTTATGATATAGATTAGTTTTTCTATTCTTTCTTTAGGAATATACTCTAAATCTAGTTCCTGAAGTAATTCACCAGTTATTCCATCTGGAAGAGAATATAATAATTCATTTATTTCTTGATCGGTTAACATTTATTTCCCCTCCTCGAAGATAATATAATTTTTTGGTAAGCATCCTTTAATTAGACATTCCCCATCTCTTTTAATATTGTCCAAGTCATCAAAAGCCTTACTTAATCTCTCTGAATTTCTTGGAGTAGAATTATTTAAATGTCTAACATGTTTAAACAGATAGTTATTACTAATCTCAGGCCAGTTAATTGCGCTAGCAGTATTATCAATAATCAAGCCACAGTATTTATTCTCTATACTCCTTTGGACCATATTTATAAAAAAGCCAATGCATAATAAAACATGGAATACAAACAGCTATTGTGGTTTTTAAATTATCATAAAGAAAATGATATTCCCAAACTATAATATTATTATTTTTATATGTACGAAAAATAAAAAAAATGTATCTTAAAAATAAAAGTAAATATACTCCAATGAAATAGAAAAACCATGATGTATAAAAATTACTATTTTTGAATATTCTCAAATTTATCCTCCTTAATATTTTTATATTGATAGTTCCAATTATTCGAATCACCAATTCCTTCTCCAACTATTCCAGAAATAATAGGTTTTAATAATTGATTATTATATTTATTACCAATAATTAACTCTATTTATAACAGAGGTCCCTAATGTACTAGCAACCGCACCAAAAGCATTCCAATCATAATCTTCTGAATTTTGTGTCGCCATTGAACTAATTCCAATATTAATACTAATTTGCTGTCCTAATGTTCTACCTCGTGTTAAAACCGTAGAAAGTTCTGCTTGTAATAGACTATATGGATCGTAAGCTTGGTCTTGTGTGAGCTGATAACCTGTATTAGCTATGGCTGTAGCTGTCATTTCTGTAAGCAACGGATACTTAACTGCTTTTTTCCCAATTAACAAGCCAATATCTTTCCCCATAGATAAAGCAGCAGCTCCCGTACTAGTTGTGCTTAGCCCTGCTACAACAGCTCCACCCAATACTAGCATTGGAATCTCAACACATCCTTTTCCTGCAATACAATCCAATGTATCTCTAAAGCCTTTTACATTCATACTTTCACTAACAACTACCCCTGATAATGACGGAATAGTCCCTCCATCAGGATAACTTTGAACTGCCTTAGC
>NZ_JAQIBB010000061.1:0-26447 GCF_027920745.1 Gallibacterium faecale
AAGGAACGTAAGATAAAGTTTATTCAGGATTATTTGATGAGTAAAAATGACTTTTAGCCTCCAAAATGTCCATTAGGAGGCTGTTTTATGATTGTAGCCTCCATTTTGTCCATTACTCCATATTTTAGTATGTAGATCCAAAAGCTTTTCCTGTTGCTTCAGATACTTTTCTATTTGCTTCCATTTTTGCTCTTGATACAGCAGTATCTTTTGCTGATTGCCCAATACCTTGTAGTTCAGTTTTTAATTCTGCACATCCAACTAGTACTGTTGATGCAATTACCATTATAGCAACAAGTAATTTGTTTAGTTTCATATAAGCTCCTATTTGAAAATAAAAAAATAATATTGTTTAAGATACGATACATAATTTATTTTCTTAAACCAATATGGTTTATATTTAAACTATATTGGTTTACAAGAGTTTTTTCTAATAGGTGATAATTCTTTATATGAAAATACCTAGTGAAAAAGAAAAATTTAGTGAGAGATTAAAGATTGCTATTTCAGTAAAGTATCCTAACTTATTGAAGAATAGTGAAATAGCGATAAAATTTAATCTTCTCCATCCGAATGAACCTATCACACAGCAAGCAGTTTATAAATGGTTAAACGGCTTAGCTATCCCCGCTCCTGATAAAATTCAAACATTATCAAAATGGTTAAATGTTAAACCAGAATGGTTAAGATATGGTATTAGAGAGGGAGATAAAGTTGATATTTTTGATGAAACATTAATAAGTTTAATTTCAACCTTATCAGAAAATCAAAAAAGGGCTATATTGCAACTTATTTTATCTTTCCGAGATTGATTAAAGAATAAGTATCACTAATGCTCAATAAATGCACGTATCTCGCTAAATCCAGCTAAGAATAATCCTAGTGGTGGGCGGGTAGAGTTTTGTTGTTGATACTCTGCATTAAATTTTTTGTAGTTACCGTGCTTATCAATTTGGTACTGTACGCCATCTTTGTCAATAATGACTATCCAACGAGAATTAGCACTTAATGTCCATTTGTCTTGGTAAGATTCGTCAGAAAAGAGATTATTACCAAGCGCAAAATCGTTAATTGGGTTTTCTGCTTTAAATAGCTGTTTTAGCAAAGTTGGCGCAATATCTAAATTACTAGTTAGATGTGAAGATTGTTGTATTTGTTGTGCCTGCCAGTGCACAAGTAATGGCACATGAATTTTATCAGGAGAAAAATCAGCTTCATTATCATCTTCACTAAAACCATTATCCGCAGTAACAATAATAATGGTATTTTCATACTGTTGATGTTGTTTTAGAGTATCTAGTAACTGTGCGAATGCTTGATCCACTTGTAAGAGGTTTTGCGAATATTGATAGATAGAAATAGCGGAATCACTCTGTTTTTGCTTGTTTGTTGCTGGGGTAAGTTGCGTAAGAGAAACATCAATAAAACTAAACCAAGGTTGAGCTAATGAGGAATCTTGCTTTGCATACCAGTCTTGCCATTGTTTAAATGTCGTAACATTATTTGGGTTATATTGTCTTTCTTTTTTCTCAAATAAAATAGAAAAGAGCGGTTGAGCTTCTTTTTGTGTTAGTTGAGCTTGTACTTGATAATCTAATTGTCGTAAATGTTGTAATAAAACAGGTTGCGTTTTACTAAAGAGAATACTATCAAGATAGTTACCTGGTAAGCCATAAAATAACCCAACTAACCCTTCTTGCGATTGATTGCTGCTACTGTAATTTTGTTGAAAATTTAGGGATTGCTGTGCGAATTGAGATAACGCAGGTGTTGTTGTTTCTGAAATCGCATTAGTACGTAAGCCAGAAATATTAATCAACAGAATATTAGGTTTATTTTCAATTTGAGCATAAGTCATTGCTCGTTTTGGATAATCTAAATAACGTGCATCGGCACGCCCCGTAGTCGTTAAGGTTTGTTGATAACTTTCCGCATCAAGTAGACCATTTTTTTCTAAGAATTTTCTTGCAGTCATTGGGTATGAAAGCGGGAGATTAGAACGTTGTGCGGTAATTGGACGATAAAACGTTGCATCTGCCCAAGCATAAATTAAATGCATGGCAATAAATGCTAACAGGAAACTATAAGAAACAGGGCGAATCCATTTTTGACGGGCTAGACTACGAAATTTTTGCCATGACCAGCGGGAAAATAACATCTGTAATAATAAGATAATTGGCATAGGCGCAAAGAATAATTGCCAATCTCGCGCAAGCTCACCATTTTCTGGATTAATCACTAAATCCCAGACCATTGAAGTGAGATGAATATAAAACCGTTTATAAATTTCACTGTCCACCAATAAAATAGTGGTGCACAGCGTCGCGATAATCACAGTGATACCGCGAAATGTTCGATGGTTTTTAATTAAGAAACTTAAAGGAAAAATAATTAGCAGATAAATAGCAAAGACAATAAAGCTAAAATGACCAATGATGCTAATAAAAAAGTAGATTTTACCTAATAAGGTATCCGGCCAATCAGATAAAAAGGCATAACGAGAGCCAATAATAAATGAAATAATAATGTTAAAAAAAGCAAACCAATGCCCCCACGAAATTTTACGTGAGAGTTCTTCTCGATCTTGTTGGGTGTAATGCAGTTTTAACATTATTGAATGCCAATCAATGTTTTTTATGGGCTATTTCTAATGAATTTAATAAAGCTTGAGAAAATGCTTTAGCTAAAGGTAAACGTTGAGATTCTTTCACACTACTGAGTAATAAATTACTTACCATATCACCTAAAACAATTAGCGATAAATCAATGGGTGCTTGATGTTTTTCTAAGGTACTAATCATTTCATTCATTAAAGCTTCAATTTCTTTATTGGAATATTTAGAATGTGCCGCCATACAAAAATTTTTTATCAAACAAATGTGGCGGTTATCATAACAGATTTTTTGGCAAAATCGGCTAAAAATAATTGGGAAAATCTCCTATAATGGCGAATATTTTAGCAAAGGCAGTATATAGATATTATTATGAGTATAAACGTTGAACAGATCATTCTGCATCAGTTACAAAGAAAATTAACACAAGATGCAGAAACAATGGAACTCGAAACCAAGTTACGTGGTCAAACCCTCCCAGCAAATGAATTAGTACAACAACTAATGTTGGAATTACATCAGCATTATCAAGGTAAGAATAAAACATATGCTGTGTTTAATGCTGATTCCAAATTTGCACAAATGCTGAATCGATACTTAGAAAAAGAGTGGGATTTTCTTACCTTTAGTCAGCAAGCAACCCAGCTTCTTGCACAAGAGATTAGCAAATATAGTTTTGCAACAGGCGGAACATTTATTGTCAGTCAATATAATTTTTTAGCGACAGATTATCTGTTGTTAGGGTTAATTGATAGCCGTACTAGCTTGTTGGTTGATGAACAATTAGATGTTCATGGTACTCAATATTTGGATTTAAGTAAGTGCGATATTATTGCTCGCATTAATTTAACTGAGTTAAATGTTGATGCACAATCTAACCGCTACCTTACCTTTCTAAAAGGGCGTATTGGACGCAAGGTGGGCGATTTCTTTATGGATTTTTTAGGTGCAGAAGAAGGGTTAAATCCAAAAGTCCAAAATCAGATTTTGGTTCAAGCGGTACAAGATTATTGCCATCAGACAGAAGTTGAGCCAGAAAAGGCAAAAGAAGTTAAACAGCAAGCGTTAGCTTATTGTAAGGCGAGAGCTGATGAAGGTGAGGAAATTGATGTTGTTGCTTTATCAGCAGAAATGGCGCCACTCAATGGACGTTCATTTGTAGAGTTTGCCCAAGCAGAAGCGTATGAACTCGAAGAGAATATTCCGCCATTGCCAGCAACGTTGAAAAAGTTAGAGAAGTTTGCAGGTTCAGGGCGTGGAGTAACGCTAACTTTTGATGCTGCTTTATTAGGCGAACGGATTGTATGGGATGAGGCACAGGATACCCTATTGATAAAAGGATTACCTGCAAACTTGCGTGACCAATTACAGCGGAATAAATATTAAATTGGCATTTCACCTAAGTTTAGGTATTATCATTTTGAGTTAACAATTATTAAGAAGGCTAACTATTATGAAATTAAGAATTGTTTTGTTGTCATCGCTTTTTGCATTCGGTATTTCTGCGTGTTCTACGCCAGTAGGTAAGTTGGTTTACCGTATTGATGTACCACAAGGAAATTATCTTGATGCGACAACAGTAGAAAAATTACAAAAAGGAATGACACAAGAACAAGTGCAGTATTTGCTTGGTACGCCATTATTAGTTGATCCATTTAATCAATCAAATTGGGTCTATGTACAAAGAATCCAAAAAGGACATGAAGATCCAGTAGAGAAAAAATTAGTAGTACATTTTAATCAACAAAAAACAGTAGAAAGTTTCGACTATTCGCCGGAGTTGGCACAAGCTGAAGTGCAAAAAGTTGAACAACCAAAATCAGAAACAGCCGAAGAAAGTAAATCTTGGTGGCAATTCTGGAAATAAATTGGAGATAACAAAAAACCTACCAAATTCGGTAGGTTTTTTCTTGTTCTTATTTTGAACTTGGAATGCTGAAACGTTTGTTGAAGCGTTCAACACGACCACCAGTATCAACAACACGTTGTTTACCAGTATAGAATGGGTGGCATTTTGCACATACGTCTAAGCTGATATCATGACCTACAGTAGAACGAGTTTTGATCACATTACCGCAAGAACAGGTTGCTGTAATTTCTTTATATTCTGGATGAATACCTTGTTTCATAATAACCTCAAATTTTCATGTGCCGCTATTGATCTCCTTTGAACCAACACCGCACATATTTTTACAAAAAAATATCGCCAAGAGGCGACAGTAAAAAGGAGACTGAATGATATAGGAGTTGCTTAAAAATTTCAATATAAAAAGCAGGAGTATTGATAAAAATTGCTTGGTGGTTAGAGGAAAAAGAGAAAATTCTCTATAATAAATCGGATGTGTGTAGATGTAAGGTCAATAATGAAGATAGTTCGAGTTGCGTTAGATATTTCGTTGAGAAATCAATTTGATTACTTATTGCCAGAGGGGGTAGAAGTATCTATTGGAGCAAGGGTATTAGTCCCTTTTGGTACGCAAAAACGTATTGCTATAGTGACAGAGTTCCCAACAAATAGTGATGTAGAACAGTTAAAAGAAATTTTAAAAGTATTAGATAAAGATCCGATTTTTGATCATAAAATCTGGCAGTTATTACTATGGGCAAGAGATTATTATCATCATCCGATTGGTGAAGTTCTTTTTTCAGCTCTTCCAGTTAAATTGCGGAAGGGAGAGACCTTAACTACAAAACGTTCTGCTTTTTATCAATTAACCTCTTTAGGGCAACAAGCTGTTACTACTGGGGAATTAACGAGAAAACCACGTCAAGCTGAGATGTTACAGTTTTTGCAACAGCAGCAATATTTAGAAAAACAAAGTGATATTTTTTCTCATGGAGTGAAAAAAAGTTTATTAGAAAGCGGTTATATTGAAGTAGTTGAAGTTGAGGAGAACACACCGGAATGGTGTGAGATACTTCAGCCTGAACAATTAGTCCAGACAAAAAATAAACTAACCTTAAATAAAGAACAAGCATTAGCTGTTAGTCAAATCAGCCTATGTGAAGGGTTTCATGTTTGGTTATTACAAGGTGTAACCGGATCAGGTAAAACGGAAGTTTATCTGCAAGTAATGGAAGAGATCCTGAAAAAAGGACAGCAAATATTAGTTTTAGTTCCAGAAATTGGTTTAACACCACAAACGATTCGACGTTTTAATTTACGTTTTAATGTACCCATAGCTGTGATGCATTCAAATATGAATGATACGGAAAGGTTGCAAGCTTGGCAGGCAGCAAAACAAAATAAAGTGGTGATTGTGATTGGCACCCGTTCTGCCATTTTTACCCAGTTTTATAATTTAGGCTTAATTGTATTAGATGAAGAGCATGATCAATCTTTTAAACAGCAAGAGGGCTGGCGTTATCATGCCCGTGATTTGGCGGTATATCGAGCAAATCAGCATAAGATCCCGATTATTTTAGGTAGTGCGACACCAAGTTTAGAAAGCCTGAATAATGTAGCTAGGAAAAAATATCATCTAATTTTATTACGATATCGAGCGAATAATCAGATTGCAAACAATCAGATGGTAGTGGATTTAAAAACACAACCTTTAGAGAATGGTCTTTCCATCACGCTATTACGGCAAATGAAAAGAGTATTAGATCAGGGTGAACAGGTATTACTGTTTCTTAATCGGCGCGGTTTTGCACCAGTTTATTTGTGCCATGATTGTGGGACGGTAGAGTTATGCAGTCATTGTGATAAACCTTATACTTATCATCAATTCCGTCATATTTTGCAGTGCCATCATTGTGGTGCTCAGAAGCCAATTCCGTTTCAGTGTTCTCATTGTGGTTCAACAAATTTATTAACAACAGGTATAGGGACGGAACAATTAGAAACCATCTTGCAACAAAAATTTCCAGATTATCAAGTGGTTCGCCTAGATCGTGATAGCACAGTAAGAAAAGGGGTGTTAGAACGCTATTTACAAGAAATTTCGCAAGGAAAACGACAAATCTTGATTGGCACTCAAATGTTAGCAAAAGGACATCATTTCCCGAATGTTGGATTGGTCGGGTTAATCAATATTGATAGTGCGTTATTTTCTGCGGACTTTCGTGCAGAAGAGCGTTTAGCGCAATTATATGTACAAGTGGCTGGTAGAACAGGACGCGGTGAAAAAGCCGGGCTGGTATTGCTACAAACGCATTATCCTGATCACCCATTGTTTAAAACTTTAATTTCTGAAGGTTATACAGAATTTAGCCGACAAGCTTTACAACAACGTTATCAATTTCAATTACCGCCCTATCATTATCAAGCAATTGTGAAAGCAACTGGTAGAGATGAAGATAAGGTTAAACAGGCATTACAACAATTAGCGGATCAACTTTATAGAATAATGCAAGAACAGCAGTTACCTTGTCAGCTTATTGGACCATTACCTGCATTAGTAGAGAAAAAAGCGGGGCGTTATCGTTGGTATCTTTTATTACAACATCAGCAACGAAGTGTTTTACATCAGTTGTTATTTGTAGTAGAAAACTTATTAGCAAGTATTAAATTCCCTACTAATATTAGGTTATCCTTAGATATTGATCCTTATGATTTCGGTTAATAGTGGTGGTTAATGGGTTAAAATTTCAGTAAAATTAGCGCCCGTTTTATTGTTTTATCAATTAAAAATAGTTAGGAAAAAGTTGTGGTTCAACGTGATTATGTTTCAAGAGGCGCACCCTCTAGAAGAAGACAACAAAAAAGCAATGGTAGAAAAAAAATATTATTAGCCTTAATTTTAGCGATTATTGCAGTGTTTGTAATTGGTTTGTTCTTTTTAAAAGAAAACTCTCCAGTAAATAAAGAGATTACAGCAACAACAGATACTTTACCGACTACGAAGAAGAGTACATTACCAAGTCGTCCTGAAGAAGTATGGAGTTATATCAAACAGTTAGAAACAAGAGAAGTTCCAGTTGATGATAATGTGTCTTCAGTAGCAAAAAATGTACAATTGACGGAAGAACAGAAAAAGATTTTATTACAACTAGAACAAGATAAATTAGCAGAACAAGCGAAACAAAAAGCAGAGGAACAAGCTCGAATTAAAGCAGAAGAACAAGAAAAATTGGCTCAAGCAAAAGCTGCTCAAACTCAAGCAACAACGACAAAAAATAGCCCTGAGAAGGTAACTAAACCAGCAACAACAGCGACAACAACAAATAAGACAATCGTTACTGAAGCAAAATCGGATAGCGAAAGTAAAAAGAGTAGTGATAAAGGTGGACGTAAGTATGGTTTACAATGTGGTGCATTTAAAAATAAAACACAGGCAGAAACCTTACAAGGTCGGTTAGTGATCAGTGGTTTTAACGCATTTACTAAGAGTTCATCAGATTGGACTCGTGTATTTATTGGACCTCTAGAAAGTTATAACGCAGCATCAAGTGCAAAATCAACGCTAAGTTCAAAAGGCGTTGATTGTGTAGTGGTCGGGATGTAAAAAGAGATAGAAAACATAATTGATAAAAATGGTTTAAAGTTCTTATATAAGTCTTTAAACCATTTTTTTATTGGGTGATATTTAAGCAATTACATATTACTAACAATATCCTCAGCAAATTCGCTGGTAGAACGTAATGTTGCACCTTCCATCATATCAGCAAAATCAGCTGTTACAGTTTTATTAGCGATAGTTTTGGATACCGCACTCACAACTAAATCAGCTGCTTCAAACCAACCTAAATGACGTAACATCATTTCGCCACTTAAAATTAATGATCCTGGATTACCGATATTTTTGCCTGCGATTTTTGGTGCCGTGCCGTGAGTCGCTTCAAAAATAGCTGAATCTGTACCGATATTTGCGCCCGGAGAAATACCGATTCCGCCAACCTGTGCGGCTAATGCGTCAGAAATATAGTCGCCATTTAAATTTAGGGTAGCAATGACATCATAATCGGTTGGGTGGAGTAAGATTTCTTGGAGGAAGGCGTCGGCGATACAGTCTTTAATGATAATTTGTTTACCTGTTTTTGGATTGGTTAATTTCATCCAAGGGCCTTGATCAATTAAGGTTGCGCCAAATTCAGTAGCTACTTGATAACCCCACTCTTTAAACGCCCCTTCGGTAAATTTCATAATGTTTCCTTTATGTACTAGGGTCAGTGAGTCACGATTATTATCAATTACATATTGTAATGCGGCACGAACTAAGCGTTGTGTACCTTGTTTAGATACTGGTTTTACCCCAATTCCGCAATCTTCGGTAAAGCGAATTTTGCTTACGCCCATTTGTTGTTGTAGAAATTGAATTACTTTTTTTGCTTCATCCGAGCCAGCGACCCATTCGATCCCAGCATAGATATCTTCGGAGTTTTCACGGAAGATTACCATATTAATTAATTCAGGATGTTTTACTGGGCTTGGTGTCCCTTCATAATAACGGATAGGACGTAAGCAGTTATAAAGATCTAAGCCTTGACGCATTGCGACATTGAGTGAACGAATTCCTCCGCCCACGGGAGTCATTAATGGGCCTTTAATGGCAACGTGATATTGACGAATTGCTGCAATGGTTTCGTCTGGTAACCAGGTATTTTCACCATAAACTTGATTTGCTTTGCCACCTGCGTAAATTTCCATCCAGTGGATTTTACGTTTACCTGCGTAAGCTTTAGCGACTGCGGCATCAATCACTTTCTGCATCGCTGGCGTGACATCAACTCCGATACCATCACCTTCAATAAATGGAATAATTGGCTGATCAGGCACAATTAATTGTCCATTTGCATTAAGTTGGATAGCTTCACCGTGAGTTGGTTTTTTAATCTGAGTTTGCATGAGTTGTCCTTCAATAAGAAAATAATAAAATAAAGGAAAAAAGAATTTGATTGAGTACTGATTTTTCTAAGAAATTTATCATTAACAAAGTAAGTGATAATCAGCAATCAAAGTAGTTTTAGTATAAAATAAATACCTATTCAGAACAGGTATCTACATCACATTTTTAACATTCTTTTAATAATTTAATGAGAAACTTTAACCAAACAGCACGTAAGCCACGCCAACGAGTGGTTAAGCCTAAACCGTTACTAACATTTTCAGAAACCAAGGTGATTTTATTAAACAAACCTTATGATGTTTTAAGCCAGTTTAGTGATGAAACTGGGCGGAAAACGTTAAAGGATTTTGTGCCTATTGCAGAGGTGTATCCTTGTGGGCGTTTAGATCGAGATAGTGAGGGGTTACTGCTGCTAACAAATCATGGTGAAATTCAGCATCGTTTAACCACGCCGAAATTTAAATTGATGAAAACCTATTGGGCGCAAGTAGAGGGAGTGCCAAACGAAGAGGATTTAGAAAAGTTACGGATTGGGGTAGAGCTGAATGATGGTAAGACATTGCCAGCTAAAGTAAGATTGATTGATGAGCCACAACAATTATGGCAACGTGATCCACCAATTCGAGAGCGGAAAAATATTCCAACCAGTTGGTTAGAAATTTCCATTCATGAAGGGCGTAATCGACAAGTACGCAGAATGACTGCACATATTGGTTTCCCAACGCTGCGGTTGGTGCGGGTTGCGGTGGCGGGATTTCATTTATTTGATTTTCCTTGTTTAACATTAGGAAGTTATTATCAGTTAAATGATGATGAAAAGCGGGTATTGCTGGATCGTTTAAAATTGAAGATATAGGAGGGCAGGGAGGATGCTAAATCCACGTATTACTATGGCTTGTGTCGTACATTGCCAAGATAAATTTTTATTTGTTGAGGAATTTGAATATGGCAAGATGACGCTCAATCAGCCAGCAGGTCATTTAGAAGAAAATGAAACCTTGTTGGAAGGTGCAAAAAGAGAATTATTTGAAGAAACGGGGATTGTTGCGGATATGCAGGCATTATTGGGTGTTTATCAGTGGCACGCACCTCGTTCAGGAAAAGATTATTTTCGTTTTGTGTTTATTGTTGAATTAGATGAGTGTGTTGAGCCACAACCACATGATAGTGATATTAGTGGTGCATTATGGCTTACAGTAGAGGAGTTTCAACACTATATTCAACAAGAGGGAAATGCTGCACGTAATCCGTTAGTCTGGCAATCGGTGTCAGATTATTTAGCAGGAAAACGTTATCCGTTAACGGTGTTACAGAGTTTTAATTTTTAAAAAGATAACGCTTATCCCACAACAGTAAGATAAGCGTTTGATTTACACACAGGAGAAAGAGAAATTAAATCTCAATATCTGCGAATAATGCAGTACTGAGGTAGCGTTCTGCCGCAGATGGCAGAATAGCAACAATTAATTTATCTTTAAATTCTGGTAGTTTTGCAATGCGATCCGCAGCAGCAACCGCAGCACCAGAAGAGATACCAACTAATAAACCTTCTTTTTCAAGTAAGAGGCGAGCAGTCTTAATTGCAGTATCACTATCTACTTTTTCCACGCGATCAATTAATGAAAGATCGAGGTTTTTAGGAATAAAGCCTGCACCAATTCCTTGAATTTTATGTGGACCTGGTTTTAATTCTTCGCCAGCAAGGTATTGGGTAATAATTGGGGATTCTTCTGGTTCAACGGCAACAGATACGATATTTTTCTTTTGATCCAATTTGATGTATTGAGAAATACCAGTAATAGTACCGCCAGTACCCACACCAGCAACTAAAACATCAATTTTACCTTCACTATCATTCCAGATTTCAGGACCTGTGGTTTGACGGTGAATTGCTGGGTTAGCTGGGTTTTCAAATTGTTTTAGCATTACGTAACGATTCGGGTCTGAATTTAAAATTTCTTCGGCTTTGGCAATCGCCCCTTTCATTCCCTTAGCACCTTCAGTAAGGATTAAGTTTACACCAAGGCTTTTTAATAGTTTTTTACGTTCGTTACTCATGGTTTCAGGCATAGTGATTGTAATTTTATAGCCTCTTGCCGCGGCAACGTATGCTAATGCAATTCCGGTATTACCGCTGGTAGCATCAATGATTTCTTTATCTTTAGTAAGAATCCCATCTTTTTCTGCTTGCCAAACCATATTTGCACCAATACGGCATTTTACGCTAAAGCTTGGGTTTCTTCCTTCTACTTTCACCACAAGGTTACCGTTTTGGCCAAAATGTTGTAAGCGTACGAGTGGGGTATGTCCAATACTTAATGTGTTATCTGCATAAATAGTCATAATTTCTCCTAATGATGTGTTCATTAATTAATATGGGAGATAGATTACTCCCAAGCTAAAAAGATGAACAATGCTTATTCGCTATATTTTATAACTGGATGGAATTTCAGCCGTAGGAAACGCAAGAATTATGAATAAAAAAACACTCCAACAAAAAAAGAGGTTGTTGGAGTGTGAGTGATAATCGGTTATAAGATTTGACGTTGTAATTGGCCAATAATTTGTGGATTTTCTAAGGTTGAAATATCCTGAGTGATCATTTCATCTTTAGCAATCGAACGTAATAAACGGCGCATAATTTTACCAGAACGGGTTTTTGGTAAATTGTCAGCAAAGCGAATATCTTCTGGACGGGCAATCTTACCAATTTCTTGTGCCACCCATTGTTTAAGTTCTTCTGCTACCTGTTTGGCTTCATTGTCATCTGGAATGGCTCGATTTAATACCACAAAGGCAACAATAGCCTCACCTTTGATTTCATCCGGTTTACCAACCACAGCAGCTTCTGCAACTTTTTCATTTGCGACAAGTGCTGATTCAATTTCCATTGTCCCTAAACGGTGACCAGAAACGTTAAGAACATCATCGGTACGACCGAGAATCCAGAAATAACCATCTTCATCGCGGTGAGCCGAGTCCCCGGCAACATAATATTTTCCGCCTAACTCTTCTGGGAAATAGGTTTTTTGATAACGTTTATCGTCATTCCAGATTGTACGTAGCATAGATGGGAATGGACGTTTGATGACTAAAATCCCACCACTGCAATCGGTAATTTTTTGTCCAGTTTCATCAACAACATCTGCCATAATACCAGGTTGTGGTAGGGTACAAGATCCCGGTTTTAATGCGGTAATCCCTGGTAGCGGAGATAACATAATCGAACCTGTTTCAGTTTGCCACCAAGTATCAACAATCGGACATCGGCCTTGACCAATCACATCATAGAGCCACATCCATGCCGAAGGGTTAATTGGTTCACCGACACTGCCGAGTAAACGTAATGAGGAGAGATCATATTTTTGTGGAATATGATCACCAAAACGTGTTAAGGAGCGGACTAATGTTGGGGAAGTATAAAAGACATTGACTTTGTGGCGTTGAATGATCCGCCAAATACGTCCAGCATCTGGATAACTTGGTACGCCTTCATAAATAACTTGGGTCGCACCATTGGCTAATGGTCCATAACAGACATAAGAGTGACCTGTAATCCAACCCACATCTGCACTACACCAATAGACATCATCAGGTTTATTATCAAAGATATTACGGAAAGTATTGAGTGCACCTAATAAATAACCAGCGGTACTATGTACAATTCCTTTCGGTTTGCCAGTAGAGCCTGAAGTGTAGAGGATAAAGAGCGGATCTTCTGCATCCATCCATTCTGGTTCACAGAAGGCAGGCTGATTTTTTGATAGTTCGTGCCACCAAAGATCACGTCCTACTTTCCAAGGTGTATCAATATTTAACCGATAGTAAACGATCACTTTTTCAATGGTTTCACACCCCATTTCTAACGCACTATCTACGGTTTCTTTCAATGGGATGATTTTACCGCCACGTAAACCACCATTAGCGGTGATAACCATTTTCGCTTCGGCATCTTCAATCCGATCCCGCAATGCACTGGCAGAGAAGCCACCAAATACCACAGAATGAATTGCACCAATTCTGGCACACGCTTGCATTGCAATCACTGCTTCTACAATCATTGGCATATAGATAACAATGCGATCGCCTTTTTTGACACCTTGTTCACGTAAGGCATTAGCAAAACGGCAGACACGATTATGTAATTGTTGATAGGTAAAGGTATTTACTTGTCCAAAATCGGATTCAAAAATGAGCGCGACTTTATCAGATTTATCAGGTAAATGGCGATCTAGACAGTTATAAGAAGCGTTTAATTTTCCATCAATAAACCATTTGTAGAAAGGAGCATTACTGCCATCAAAAATTGTCATAAATGGTTTTTTCCAGCTAATTAACTCTCTCGCTAGATCAGCCCAATAGTTTAAATAATCTTGATCAGCAAAATCCCAAAGTTGTTGATATTGTTCATTATTACCGATATTGGCTTGTTGGCGGAATTGATCGCTAGGTGGGAAAATACGGTTTTCTTTTAAGATTGAATCTAATTGCTGCATAAGCACCTTCTCCTTAGTGAGTGGTAAGAGCGATGCACTGCTTAACGAATCGCCTAAAGTATTAACAACTTACATAAAAGTTAATAAATAAGCAATTTTTTTGTTAATTAAATGTTGTAACACAGATCACAAAATGAATATTTTTTTATGAAAAAATAAATGAAAAAATTGCAGATGAAATAATTTATATTTAAAGGAATTTGGCTTAGATGATGGATAGAACTAAATTTTATTACTGATATCGATAAATGTTTAATCGGTACCCTCTCACACTTGCCCGAATGGAAATAAGATTTTTAGGCAAGAAAAGTGATCATTTTTCGAACATAGTGAGAAAAATCTCTGTTTTTTGCCGCCCGGAAAATCTTATTGCAATGAGGAGTAGCAAGTGTGCGAGGGCGTGTTTATTCGCTTCGCTCACCCTTCGGGCTGTTGCTTTCAGCAACATTCAACGCTTTGCGTTGTCTTTTGCCTCCTTTTCTTTATACGCATAAAGAAAAGGAGGTCGCCCTTTAGGGCGAAACCTATACAATAATTAGAAAAATATTAGTAATGATGCTGAAGAAATTTCGGCATCAAAATAACTTTATGAATTGTTATGAGAGTATTTCTCAACCCACATTGCTGTTGCACCACAAACAGCAACTGGCATCACAATAAAGTTAAGCAATGGAATAAAGGTACAACTTGCTACTAATGCCCCGAAAGTGAGGTTTAATAAGCGGCGTTGTGCAAGCTGTTTCTGCATAATAGGGAAACTAATTTTGTGATTGTCGAAAGGGTAATCACAATATTGGATCGCTTGTAGCCATGCGGTAAATAAGAATAACATTACTGGAATTAAGGTTTGTCCTAACACAGGAATGAAACCAAGTAAGAAGAGAATTACCATTCTAGGTAGGCTATACCAGAGTTTTTGCCATTCACGTTTAAACATTCTTGGTAGATCTTTGACAAAATCAAAAATGCCACCTGAATCGGCAGTTTTGCCACTGAGTAGTAATTCTACTTTTTCTGCAAGCAGCCCATTGAATGGTGCAGCAATAAATCCAGCTAACGTCATAAAAATAAAATAATAGACGAGTAAGATCATCACAACCGCTAACGAGGTTAATAGATAGTGCAACCAACTTAACCAATCGGGAACAAAAGAAATGATCCAGTCGGTAAGGTCACCAATTTGCTGCATTAATAACCAGAATACAAAACTAAGTAGCACGATATTTAAAAGAATTGGCATCACTACAAAACGTTTTAAGCCTTTTTTGCTAATTAAATGCCAACCAAGAACAAAATAGTGCCAGCCTTGTTTAATATCAGTGTAACTCACTGTTTTCTCCTTTTTAGATTGATGATAAATATTGCTTTAATTCAGGTAAAATCTGTTTTGCATCAGCAATACCTAAATCGTACATCGCTTGAATTTTTTGTCGATCTTTCTCAATACGTTTAATCGGTAGTGTTTGCGACGGACGGATTACAAAAATTTCTTGACGCTTATCTGCTTCGATAATTTGTTCCACTTTACGATTATAATCTAAATAGCGGTGACTCAATTTTTCGACTAATTTTGGATATCGCCAATAGAATGCCTTAAAAAGACAAGGATGAACGGGTTTCTTACGATATTCTAATGGACGCGTTAAGATCACGATAATTTTGTCGTAACCTAGTTGGCGGCATTTTTCGAGAGGAATACTATCAGCAATCCCGCCATCAAGATAACGTTTACCGTTTACTTCAACTATTTTAGACACAAATGGCATGGCAGATGTCGCACGTAGCACTTCCATTTCAGCAAATAGATGTTTTAATTTGAAGTATTCTGCCTCTCCCGTATCAACATTGGTCAATGTGGCATAAAAATCAACGCCGGAATTAATAAAGGTTTGTTCATCAAAAGGATCAATATTGATAGGAAGATCGTAAAAAGCAAACTCTTTATTCACGATATTGCCGGTAGTAAATAGGCTATGCAAACTGATATAACGTTTATCATTGAGATAGTTTAAGTTATAACGTAATACACGCCCTTTCTGTTTTGATGGGTAATTGACGCCAAATAAGACACCTGCGGATACGCCGACAATACCATCGACTTTAATATTTTCTTCAAGAAAGATATCTAACACGCCTGCGGTGTAAAGACCACGCATGGCACCGCCTTCTAACACTAATCCAACTTTCATATTTTTCTCTCTAGATCAAAGCCAAAAGATCTTATCTTTTACTTTCCTAAATGTCTATGTAGGTTTTTCGAAAACAATCCAGAAAAAATATGGTAAGCTATTAGCCGTTTACGCTAAAATATTCAACATGATAGCTATAAAAAAATGGGTGAATGACAATGGATTTACAACAAATATTAATTCTGCTTGGCGTACTTGCATTAGGTATCTTAATTGGGCATGGATTTTGGTCGAGTCGTCGTGAAAAAGCACAATTTGAAAAGTCAGCACAGCAATTTGAACGTCAACAAATTCGTTCTCCTCATCAACAAAATCACCATTTTGAAACCCAAGCACAAGGATACCCACCGCAACAACAAGGTATGTATCAGCAACAAACTCCAGAGTATCCACCGCAAGCATCAGCAGAACACTATACTCAACAAGCACAATATGGTTATTCACAAAATAATATGGCGAGAGAAATGCCACAGCAGCATCGTATTGAACCAGAAGAACCTTATCAAACCCATTTACCATTAGAAGAAGATATTTCTACAACAGTGGAACGACGTGTAGAAAATATCAAAATTACATTGCCAAATTCGCCAACAGCTACGGTAGCAACTCATACTGTTGAACCTGCTGTTACTCAGACAGCAACGCCGTCAGTGGAAGCTAATCAAGCGGCAGTAACATCAGAAGTAGAGATGCGAGCACAAGCTCAACAACCAACCATAGAACGCTATGTAGAGTCTGAACCAGAATCTAAAGTGGAAGTGAAACAAGCTGGCGTGGAATCTGCCGCTGTGGAAACAGTGGAGCAAAGCCAGAAGAAACCTGAATTTATTATGTTGTATGTTGTTGCTCCTGAAAATCGTCAATTCTATGGAACACATATTAATCAAGTATTAGAAGAGTTAGGCTTCTTATTTGGTGAATATAATATTTACCATCGTCATTTAGATGTCACTATTGCAAGTAGTCCGATTATTTTCAGTGTTGCGAATATGGTTCAACCAGGTACATTTGATCCAAATAATTTTGATAATTTTGCAACGATTGGATTAACGCTATTTATGCGTTTACCATCACCAGGTAATGATATTGCTAACTTTAGAATGTTATGTCGTGCGGCAGAAACATTAGCTGAAAAGCTTAATGGTTTTGTGTTAAATGATAAACGTGAAATTTTTACTGATGACAATCGTAATGCGTATTTACAGCTATTGAGATCATAAGTTGAGAGATTAAGCAGAAGAAAAAATAGCACCATTGAGGTGCTATTTTTTTATGGATTTGAGTTGATTAAATAGATTCTAAATCACCACAGAAACGATAACCTTCACCATGAATGGTTGCAATAATTTCCGGTGTATCAGGATGATCTTCAAAGTGTTTACGAATACGGCGAATAGTGACATCAACGGTACGATCATTTGGTTTTAAATCTCTACCAGTCATTTTCTTTAATAAATCGTCACGAGTTTGGATTTTTCCTGGATTTTCGCAGAAATGTAGCATTGCACGGAATTCGCTGCGTGGTAATTTTTGTGCCACACCTTCAGGGTTAATTAATGTACGACTATTGATATCTAACGTCCAACCATTGAATTGGTATTTTTCAATATGTTTATGATTATTTGAATTTTTGTCCATCATAGTACGTTGTAATAAATTACGAGTACGGATGGTTAATTCACGTGGGTTAAACGGTTTAGTAATATAGTCATCTGCACCGATCTCTAATCCTAGAATACGGTCAACTTCATTATCACGACCAGTCAAGAACATTAATGCGATATTGTTTTGCTCACGTAACTCACGAGCAAGTAATAATCCATTTTTACCTGGAAGATTAATGTCCATAATCACGAGATTGATTTTTTGGGCGGCAAGTTGTTGGTGCATTTGTGCGCCATCAACGGCTTCAAATACACGATAACCTTCTGCTTCAAAAATATCTTTAAGCGTATTACGCGTAACTGCTTCGTCTTCGACAATCAGAATTTTAGGCGTCATTGCACTTATCCTTATATAAAAATTTAACAAATTTGTGATGAATTCATGAAAAAACTGCCGTGTATTGTAGCGAGCGGAAAACATAAGAACAATAACAAATGTTAAATTTGTTACATTATTGGTAAATTTTATGATCTAAGTCAGAAGTTGAGAGAGTAATTATTTCATGGCGTTTTATTTGAAAAACGCCATGAAAAATAGGAGAGTTAGTGCTCTCTGGTTTTAAAGAAGACAACGTCTGGATAACGTTCTTGAGTAAGGTTTAAATTGACCATAGTTGGTGCGATATAAGTAAGATTATCGCCACCATCAAGGGCAAGATTTTGTTCATTTTTACGCTTAAATTCCTCGAATTTTTTCGCATCAGCACATTCCACCCAACGAGCTGTTGCAACATTAACGGTTTCGTAAATTGCTTCTACGTTATATTCTGTTTTTAAGCGAGATACCACTACATCAAATTGTAGAATACCGACGGCACCCACAATCAGATCATTGTTTGCTAATGGTCGGAATACTTGTACTGCACCCTCTTCAGAAAGCTGTACTAAACCTTTCAGTAATTGTTTTTGTTTAAGTGGATCTTTAAGACGGATACGGCGGAATAGTTCAGGTGCAAAGTTTGGAATCCCAGTAAATTTAAGATCTTCACCTTGAGTAAAGGTATCCCCAATTTGGATAGTGCCATGGTTATGTAATCCAATGATATCACCAGCAAAGCTCTCTTCAACATGACTGCGATCACCCGCCATAAAGGTTAAGGCATCAGAAATAATAACGTCTTTTCCGATACGGATATGACGTAGTTTCATTCCTTTTTCATATTTTCCTGAAACGATTCGCATAAAAGCAACACGGTCACGGTGTTTTGGATCCATATTTGCTTGAATTTTAAATACAAATCCAGAGAAATTTTCTTCAGTTGCTGCGACTGGGCGAACATCAGTTTGACGAGGTTGTGGTGCGGGTGCCCATTCAGTAAGCCCATCTAACATATGATCAACACCAAAGTTACCTAATGCAGTACCAAAGAATACTGGGGTTAATTCACCTTTAAGAAAAGCATCAAGATCAAATTCATTACTTGCACCTTGAATGAGTTCTAGTTCATCACGAAGTTGTTGTGCCAAATCATCACCAACAGCTTGATCTAATTCTGGATTATTCAAACCTTTAATGATGCGAACTTCTTGGATAGTGTGGCCTTGCCCTGTTTGATACAAATAGGTTTCGTCTTTATAAAGGTGATATACGCCTTTAAAGAGTTTTCCACAACCAATTGGCCAAGTAATTGGAGCACAATGAATATTTAATACATTTTCTACTTCATCAAGTAACTCCATCGGATCACGAATATCACGGTCGAGTTTATTCATAAAAGTGAGAATCGGAGTATCACGTAAGCGAGTAACTTCCATTAATTTGATGGTACGTTCCTCAACCCCTTTTGCCGCATCAATCACCATTAAACAGCTATCCACTGCGGTTAATGTACGATAAGTATCTTCTGAGAAGTCTTCGTGTCCCGGAGTATCTAATAAATTGACTAAACAATCGTTATAAGGGAATTGCATTACAGAGGTAGTAATCGAAATTCCACGTTGTTTTTCCATTTCCATCCAGTCAGATTTTGCGTGTTGATTAGAACCGCGCCCTTTCACCGTACCAGCTGTTTTGATTGCTTGTCCGTAAAGTAAAACTTTTTCAGTAATCGTTGTTTTCCCGGCATCCGGGTGAGAAATAATCGCAAATGTTCTGCGTTTATTGACTTCTTCTAAGAATGCTTGCGTTGTCATAAAATAACTTTGTGATTGAATTGTGTGGTTAAATAAATAAGAGCCTTATACAAGACTCTTTCTATAATGAACTCAAATAGGTGAGTATTTTACGCTATTTACTCGCTAATTTGAAATAACAGATATTATCGTTATGCTGTATTTACGGCTGAACAAAAGTAGATATCATTTCAAACAGCGAGTAGTTTTCTTAATAGAGTAAAAAATTATTTTATTGTCACTTTGGCAAATTTACGTTTACCTACTTGATAAACTGCGGTAGAGGCAGAAATAACGAGTTTGCTATCTTCTACTTTTTCACCATCAATTTTTACGCCACCTTGTTTAATCATACGCAATGCTTCTGATGTTGAGGCAACTAAATCTGCTTCTTTTAATAGGTTAGCGATAGGCATTTCACCTGTGAAAGTGAATTCAGGCATTTCATCTGGCATCGCACCTTTTTGGAAACGTTCAATAAAAGTTTGTTCCGCTGCATCTGCTGCTGATTTATCGTGGAAACGTTCAATTAATTCTTTAGCTAATAAAATTTTAACATCACGTGGATTACGGCCATTAGCGACATCTTGTTTTAATTGTGCGATTTCATCTAGGGAACGGAAAGAAAGTAGATCATACCAACGCCACATTAGTTCATCAGAAATTGACATCACTTTTCCGAACATATCGTCAGGAGATTCAGAGATACCAATATAATTGCCTAATGATTTTGACATTTTTTTCTCACCATCAAGACCTTCTAATAATGGTAATGTCATTGCTACTTGTGGTTTTTGTCCACGTGCTTTTTGTAATTCTCGACCAACTAACAGGTTAAATTTTTGGTCTGTTCCCCCTAACTCAACATCGGCTTCTAACGCAACAGAGTCGTATCCTTGTAGTAAAGGATAAATAAATTCATGAATAGCAATAGATTGATGGTTAGCAAAGCGTTTTTTGAAGTCATCGCGTTCTAACATACGTGCAACAGTATATTGAGAAGCTAAACGAATCATTCCCTCAGTACCAAGCTCACCTAACCAAGAAGAGTTGAAGACCACGTGGGTTTTTTCTGGATCTAAAATTTTATAGATTTGTTGTTTATAGGTTTCTGCATTACGTAAAACATCTTCTCGGGTTAATGGTGGGCGAGTGCTATTTTTACCTGATGGATCGCCAACCATACCGGTGAAATCACCAATCAAGAAATAAACTTCATGGCCAAGTTGTTGGAATTGGCGTAATTTATTTAATACAACAGTGTGACCAAGATGAATATCTGGTGCAGTTGGATCGGCACCAAGTTTAATTTTTAGTGGACGTTTTTCTTTAAGTTTTTCAATAAGATCTTCTTCGGAAAGAATTTCATCTACGCCTCGTTTTAACTCGGCGAGTACTTGATTTATATCACTCATAATTAGTTCCTACATTAGTCAAATACAAAACTCATCCATTATAAGGATTATTCATTAAATGGAAAGCTAATCGCAGGAAATTGCTGGATTTGAGATAAAAAAAAGCCTCTTTTGTGGGGGAAGAGGCTAAAGTGTTGGAGTGATTATCAAAATGTTATGCGCTAAATATAAATAAAAACAATTCTCAATTAAATAGAAATTACAATTATTTACATAGGGACGTTGTATTGCATGAAAAAAGGATTTTACACATTTTGCTACTCGTAATTTAGTTTTGTAATAGAATCTCTTAACTAAGTTTTTACAACCATTTAACAGATTAATTTTATTTGAATTTTCAGCAAAAAAGATCTTCTTTTTAATAAATTTAATGGTAGAGTTAATCTGATTAAGCTCATTATTTATTAATAGAGAGCTTATCTATTTTATATGGCGGGATAACAGTTTATCTCAATGAACAACGAGCTGATTTTAAGGAATAATTATGCTAATTGGTGTACCTAGAGAAATGCTCGATAAGGAATGTCGTGTGGCGGCAACGCCAAAAACCGTGCAACAAATTAAGAAACTCGGTTTTGATGTCATTATTGAGCAAAATGCTGGCTTTCGAGCAAGTTTTGAAGATCATGCTTTTGCGGAAGCGGGAGCAAAGATTGGGCAAGCTGATCAAGTATGGCAAGCAGATGTCATTTTAAAAGTAAATCCACCAACGGATGAAGAAATTAATCAGATTAAAGAAGGTGCAACGCTAATTAGCTTCATTTGGCCAGCACAAAACCCAGAACTGATGCAAAAACTTTCGGCTAAGAAAATTAATGTATTGGCAATGGATGCGGTACCAAGAATTTCTCGTGCACAATCATTAGATGCGTTAAGTTCAATGGCAAATATTGCTGGTTATCGTGCCGTTGTTGAAGCTGCACATGAATTTGGCAGCTTTTTTACTGGACAAATTACTGCTGCGGGTAAAGTGCCACCTGCAAAAGTGTTAGTTATTGGTGCTGGGGTTGCTGGGTTAGCAGCAATTGGTGCAGCGAATAGCTTAGGGGCAATTGTTAGAGCGTTTGACTCTCGTCCAGAAGTAAAAGAACAAGTTGAAAGTATGGGGGCGTCTTTCTTAGAGATTAATTATCAAGAGGAAGGTGGTAGCGGAGATGGTTATGCAAAAGTGATGTCAGAAGAGTTTAACCGTCGCGCTTTAGCACTTTATGCTGAGCAAGCAAAAGAAGTCGATATCATTATCACAACAGCATTAATTCCGGGTAAACCAGCACCGCGTTTAATTACTAAAGAGATGGTTGCTTCAATGAAGCCGGGTAGCGTCATTGTTGATTTGGCTGCTGCAACAGGTGGTAACTGTGAATTATCTAAAGCTGATGAAGTTGTGATTACAGATAATCAAGTCAAAATTATTGGTTATACTGATCTACCAAGTCGTTTACCAACACAATCTTCACAATTGTATGGTACTAACTTAGTGAATTTACTTAAATTATTGTGTAAAGAAAAAGATGGTACGATCAATATTGATTTTGAGGATGTTGTACAACGTGGCGTTACCGTAATTCGTGATGGCGAAGTTACTTGGCCAGCCCCACCTATTAAGGTTTCAGCACAACCTCAAAAACCAAAAGCAGCAGTAAAAGAAGAACAAAAAGAAGAAGTTAAAGCAAATCCTGTCCGTAAATATGGATTAATTGCTACAGCGATTGTTCTTTATATGTGTATAGCGTCTGTTGCTCCAGCAGCATTCTTATCTCACTTTACGGTATTCGTTCTCTCTTGCGTAGTTGGTTATTACGTAGTTTGGAACGTTAGTCATGCGCTACATACGCCTTTAATGGCGGTAACTAATGCGATCTCAGGGATTATTATTGTAGGTGCATTATTACAAATAGGACATGGTCACTTTATTGTGAGTGTTCTAGCATTTATCGCTATTTTAGTCGCAAGTATTAACATCTTTGGGGGCTTCAAAGTGACTCAACGGATGTTAGCGATGTTCAAAAAAGGTTAAGGAGTAGATCATGTCTGAAAGTTTTGTTCATGCCGCCTATATTATTGCTGCGGTGTTATTCATCATGAGTTTAGCAGGCTTATCTAAACATGAAACTGCTAAAGCGGGTTGTTGGTACGGTATTGTGGGTATGGCAATCGCTCTCTTTACTACCGTATTTGGTCCGCATACTCATGGACAAATTTGGATCATCATTGCAATGGTGATTGGTGCAATTTTAGGTATTCGTAAAGCGCTCAAAGTAGAAATGACAGAGATGCCAGAATTAGTGGCATTACTACATAGCTTTGTTGGTTTAGCTGCGGTGTTAGTTGGCTTCAATAGTTATCTTTCACATGAAGTCACTGATCCAACCTTAGCCAACATTCATAATGTAGAAGTCTTTTTAGGCGTATTTATCGGTGCGGTGACCTTTACAGGTTCTATTGTGGCATTTGGTAAATTACGTGGCATTATCAACTCAAAAGCGTTGATGCTACCACACCGTCATAAATTGAATTTATTGGCATTAGTTGTATCGTTTGTATTAATGCTAGTTTTCTTAGGTTCACCAGCATTGTTCCCATTAGTATTGATGACAATTATTGCGTTAGTATTTGGCTGGCATTTAGTGGCATCTATTGGGGGTGCAGATATGCCAGTTGTAGTTTCTATGTTGAACTCTTATTCTGGATGGGCAGCTGCCGCAGCAGGTTTCATGTTAAGTAATGACCTATTAATTGTTACTGGTGCTTTGGTAGGTTCTTCTGGTGCAATTCTTTCTTATATTATGTGTCGTGCGATGAATCGTTCTTTTATTAGCGTAATTGCTGGTGGTTTTGGTAACGATGTCGTGGCGAAGAGCGATGAAGAACAAGGTGAATACCGTGAAGTTAAAGCAGAAGAAGTGGCTGAAATGTTGAAAAATGCAAGCTCTGTAATCATTACTCCAGGATATGGTATGGCAGTAGCTCAAGCACAATATCCCGTTGCGGATATCACTCAAAAATTACGTGAGAAAGGTGTTCAAGTGCGTTTTGGTATTCACCCAGTGGCGGGGCGTTTACCAGGCCATATGAATGTATTATTAGCGGAAGCGAAAGTACCTTATGACATTGTATTAGAAATGGATGAAATTAATGATGATTTCGCCGATACAGATGTGGTACTCGTTATCGGAGCAAATGATACAGTGAACCCAGCGGCGCAGGATGATCCAAGCAGCCCAATCGCTGGTATGCCAGTATTAGAAGTGTGGAAAGCACAAAATGTTGTTGTGTTTAAACGCTCAATGAATACAGGATATGCTGGTGTACAAAATCCGCTCTTCTTTAAAGAAAATACCCAAATGTTATTTGGTGATGCAAAAGAGAGTGTTGATAATATCTTAAAAGCATTAAATTAGTGATCCAGGGCTGCAATAGCAGTCCTTTTTTTATTGAGAAAATCTAAAGAATTGCACGATAAAACGGCGTTTATTTCGTGCTCTGACTTTTTCTTATTGGCAAAATATGATAAAACTATGGTTCTTTTTGAGTGTTTAATTTAGGGAAGACCATGTCAAACTTACAACAAATTATTGAAGATGCATTTGAAAGACGTGCAGAAATTACACCAACAACAGTTGATGCTGAAACCAAAGCAGCAATTGAACAAGTTATTCTTGATCTTGATAGCGGTAAGCGCCGAGTTGCAGAGAAAGTAAATGGTGAATGGATCGTAAATCAATGGTTGAAAAAAGCGGTATTACTTTCTTTCCGTATTAATGATAACCAGGTTATGGAAAGTTGCGAAACCAAATATTATGACAAAGTACCAATGAAATTTGCGAATTATGATGAAGCACGTTTTAAACAAGAAGGTTTCCGTGTTGTTCCTCCAGCAGCAGTACGCCAAGGTGCATTTATTGCAAAAAATACAGTATTGATGCCATCTTATGTGAATATTGGTGCCTATGTTGATGAAGGTACAATGGTAGATACTTGGGCAACAGTTGGCTCTTGTGCGCAAATTGGTAAGAATGTGCACCTTTCTGGTGGCGTAGGTATTGGTGGGGTGTTAGAACCATTACAAGCAAATCCAACCATTATTGAAGATAACTGTTTTATCGGTGCTCGTTCAGAAATTGTTGAAGGTGTTATTGTTGAAGAAGGTTCAGTCATTTCTATGGGCGTATTTATTGGTCAAAGTACCAAAATTTATGATCGTGAAACAGGTGAAATTCACTATGGTCGTGTACCAGCAGGATCTGTTGTTGTTTCTGGTAGTTTACCAAGTAAAGACGGATCTCATAGTTTATACTGTGCTGTTATCGTGAAAAAAGTTGATGCCAAAACTCGTGGAAAAGTTGGGATCAACGAGTTATTAAGAACGATTGATGAATAGTTATTATTGATCTATCGTCTTAATGAAAGGCCTATTTCTCAGAAAAGAAATAGGATTGTTTTTAAATATTATATTGAACGCTAATAAACTAAATTAGTTGTTTAGGATATAAAAATAAGGAGAGTCACAATGAAAAAGACATTATTAGCTACTTTAGTTTTAACTGCATCGTTGGTAGTGACGGGATGTTTCGATAAAGAAACTAAAGAAACAGTAACCAATGCTGCAACAGAAGTAAAGGATACTGCAGCAGCGAAAGTTGACGCTGCAAAAGAAGCAACAGCTGAAAAAGTAGAACAAGCAAAACAAGCGGCTGCTGAAATGAAAGATGCGGCAGCAGAGAAAGTTGACGCTGCAAAAGAAGCAACAACTGAAAAAGTAGAACAAGCAAAACAAGCGGCTGCCGAAGTGAAAGATGCAGCAGCAGAAAAAGTTGAAATGGCAAAAGAAGCGACAGCTGAAAAAGTAGAACAAGCAAAACAAGCGGCTGCCGAAGTGAAAGATGCAGCAGCAGAAAAAGTTGAGGCAGCAAAAGAAGCAACAGCTGAAAAAGTAGAACAAGCAAAACAAGCGGCTACTGAAATGAAAGATGCTGCAGCAGAGAAAATTGACGCTGCAAAAGAAGCGACAGCTGAAAAAGTAGAACAAGCAAAAGAGGCTGCTACTGAAGCAAAAGATGCAGCAGCAAGTAAAGTAGAAGAAGCATCAAAAGCAGTATCTGAAAAAGC
This sequence comes from Gallibacterium faecale, assembly GCF_027920745.1. Lineage (NCBI taxonomy): Bacteria > Pseudomonadati > Pseudomonadota > Gammaproteobacteria > Pasteurellales > Pasteurellaceae > Gallibacterium > Gallibacterium faecale. Next base: position 26,389 of record NZ_JAQIBB010000061.1, read on the forward strand.
AGAAGAGTTAAAAAGCGAAACTAAATAATTGGTTTCAATAATACTGCAATAGATTTAAT
>NZ_JAQIBB010000062.1:0-26014 GCF_027920745.1 Gallibacterium faecale
GTCCTCTTTTTGTGATAGTTTACCACCTATTGAGGACTGCAAAATTAGTGTACCACTACAGACGGCAAGCGTGTGCGCGTTTCAACACACAGCCACGCGAAGGTGGCTGCTTGCAAAGTGAAGGGGATAAATTACATTTTTCTAGTTTCAACACACAGCCACGCGAAGGTGGCTGCTTGTGCTTGCCTAGATTGTGCTTATAATTACCCGACAGTTTCAACACACAGCCACGCGAAGGTGGCTGCCTAATTATGCGTAAGGAGCTAAAAATCGTACACTTGTTTCAACACACAGCCACGCGAAGGTGGCTGCAACAAGCCAAAGGAGGCTACAAAATGTCAAATTATGTTTCAACACACAGCCACGCGAAGGTGGCTGCCAGTCTGTATACCCTAGATGCATACGCTGCGTTTGAGTTTCAACACACAGCCACGCGAAGGTGGCTGCCATGCCCTGTCATACCCAGCACCTCGATCAGGTCGTGTTTCAACACACAGCCACGCGAAGGTGGCTGCTTTCTAGTTTTGTTTCGTGTTTTCGGTCGCATGAGTTTCAACACACAGCCACGCGAAGGTGGCTGCGCCTATGCCTCTACCGCCAACAACCGCAAAAAATAAAGTTTCAACACACAGCCACGCGAAGGTGGCTGCTGGGCGAATTGCATTTTTAGATTACCGCACAGGTGTTTCAACACACAGCCACGCGAAGGTGGCTGCCTATATAGTTGGTATCTTGAGTATTGCTAAAAAGTTTCAACACACAGCCACGCGAAGGTGGCTGCCTTTTTTGCTTTATCTTATATATAATAATCATCAATGTTTCAACACACAGCCACGCGAAGGTGGCTGCTTTCTTATTAATCTTTGTTTCCAAATCTCGATATGTTTCAACACACAGCCACGCGAAGGTGGCTGCATTATTATGCTGCTAGTTGCTTTTGTGTTGTTGTGTTTCAACACACAGCCACGCGAAGGTGGCTGCATATTTTTTTATTTATTAACATTAAATTCGCAAGTTTCAACACACAGCCACGCGAAGGTGGCTGCTGTTTTAAATTCATTAATACTTTTAATAGCATCAGTTTCAACACACAGCCACGCGAAGGTGGCTGCTCCCTATTTTAAGAAGCTTTACTACTGTAGGCTTGAGAACCTTTAATTCGCTAATGTCCCTAAAATAGAGATCATAAAGAATATAACATAGTTTCAGTTATATTTGTATTTAAATTAATTGATTGATTATTAAAGAACTTTTTCTATTCGCTAATCTTCAAGGAGTTTAATGAGAACTGGAGGTTAGCGATTAAATAATTAGTATATCTTGGAAAACATCTATTGCAGGTTTTGCACCATGATGTTCTACTTTTCGTCGCCATTTACTACCTAAATGATAAAAACGGAGACTATCTGTCTCGGGGTTGTATGTTTCGAGTAACTTAGCTTTTAATTTTACCCATTGATCTGGCGTAATATCACATTCAAAAACGGAATATTGTACACGTATACCATAGTCTAGACAGTGTTTTGCAATATGGCGTAACCGAGTAGCTCCTAATGGGTCATCCATAGCAATGTCATAAGTGATCAACATTAGCATAGTATTTTTACTCCTATTAACTAACGCATTAAAAAAGGAGGATATTCTGCTAAATCTCCTCGTAAATGTCGAGATAGTAACATAGCTTGAATATATGGAAGTAAACCAATCTCAACTTCTTCTTGTAAAAAAGGATGGATAATTTTTTCTTGTTTTTTTGCTTGTAAGGTTTGAAATATTAACTTTTTAGTATCTGGATTAATATTTACTGCACCACTTACTTCTGTATTAAAATCTTTAGATGTGATTTGATTACGGTTGATTAATTTCAAAACCATTCTGTCGATCCACCAAGCTCTAAATTCTTCTAAAATATCTTGTGCAAGACTATCACGACCTGGACGATCTGCATGTAAAAAACCTGCTTGTGGATCTAATCCAACACTTTGCAATGCACCACTAATATCTCGGCCTAAGATACTGTATAGGAAGGATAATAAAGCATTAACTGGATCACGCGGTGGACGACGATTGCGTCCATTAAACACAAAGTTTTGAGTATTTCGGATTAAAAGTTGAAAGACGCTAAAATATCTTGCCGCAGCATCTCCTTCAATACCACGAATAAGTTCTAATGTTTGTGCTTGTTTTAAGTGTTTTAAACTTGTATTTAAAGCAGTAATAGCGTTTAGGATATCTTGGTTATCACCATGATTACGTAGATGTCGTTGTAGTACTCGCTTAGATGCTTGAATTTTTGCTGCAATAATATTTCGTGCAATAGGGATTGGGTTTGTTTCTGAAAGATGATATTGTGCACGCCTTAATAAAATATTGCCACTTTGTGAACCTTGTAATCGACCTAGATAACGACCATTTTCACTAAAAAATGCTAAATTAACATTATTCTCTCCACAAAATCCCATAAGAAATGGGGAAACTAAAACATTACCAAAACAAAAAATGTGAGCAATTGAATGGATGGGTAATTGTGCAATCTTTTTTCCTTGTTGTTCAATTACTAAGGTTTCTCTTTCTTTATGTAAATAGCTGCCTTGTGTCGTAATATAGAGGGTATTTTGTAATTTTCGCATGAGTTAAGCATCGTCCATTAGTTGTTCTAGGTTATCTTGAACAGTAAAAAGATTAGCAACATAACTTATTGATTTGTCATTATTAAATAACTGAGGTTGGCAGAATTCAAATAAGGAGCAAGCTTTACATTGTTTGCTATATGTTGGGAGTGGTGTTTTACCGCTTTCTAATAATCTATGAACTTGTTCTATAATAGTTAATGTTTTGGTACGTAATTGGTCAGTAAATAAGATAGGTATTCTATGTCGAGTTTGTTGATACCATAATGCACCTTCATCAATTTTCTGGTTTAGCATTTCTTCCAAACATAAAGCTTGTGCACAAAGTTGAATCTCATCAATAAGTGTAGGTTTTGGCTTACCTCTCTTATATTCAATAGGTTTTAATGTTCCTGTTTGCAGATTATGTTCCAACATGTCGAGAATACCTGCTAAATCTAATTTTTCAGAAGATACGTGAACACTTCGTTCGTATCGTATATTTTTACGAGTTTCAGTAACGCCAGAATCTACACGTTCATGCAGTACAGCACCTTGAGCAGTCAAATAATTTTCTGCCCAAACCTGTTCATTATGGATTAATGCACATTGGCGAGGGCAGAATGCATAGTGCTGGAGTGCGGAAAGGAAAATTGTCATTTTATTTTCCACATAAAGCTAGGAGTTAAAAACCGTCAATTTCTTCTGGAATTAAACTTTCTAAATTGGTTAAGGTATAGCTACCATCAACATTGACCTTAAGGCTATTATGTACTTTAGCTGAGGAATATTGCCCTGTTTTAGAATCATGTTTCCACCAAATTAGTTTTATAACTTGCATGCTTCCTTCTGGGCGCGCAGATGATGCATCCCCTTCAAATAATTTTGTTAAAACGGATTTAATTTTTTCTGCGTCTTGATCGCTAAATCCAGTACGTTCGGCTAATTGAGGGGACATTGCCCCAAAAGCAACATAAATACCACTATCTACACGATGTTTCATACCCATTGTATCTGAAGCTTTTTTGCTTCCATCTCCTTCCCCACTTACACTTTTTGTGATTTGGGTACTAGTAATATTAATTGGAGAGATACTAAAAGCAGATTGAATCGTGACTGGGCCGCGAATTGCAATTGAAACACCGCTAGTATCTTCACCTTTTCCAAAAGCAAAAACCTGTCCAAAACTGCGAACATCTAACCATTTTTGACAAGCGAGTTTAGTAGTCTGTTCTTTGTTTGATTTTTTTGGATTAAACGCATCTGGACCTAGTCCAAATTCTTTATCTTTAGCTCGATTGGCTAGACTTGGCATACCATCGATTTTTCGATCATCTGATTGAACAAAAATTGATTCTCCTGCATCTTGTAAACGATCACGTATTTTCCGTTTTAAACACACATCAGTAATTTCACCAATTCCAGAAAAATCGGCACGAGGACGGTTACCATTTAAAGGATCTCCATTCGGGTTTGCATTTTTCACATTGAGGATAATTGCAAAATCAATTTTATGGGTAAGGCTCATATTATTCTCCTTTGTATTTAATTTTTTGTCGTTTCTGAATCAGTTGGTTCTTCTTGAGCTAAGCGATAGAACATTTTTTGACAATGGTAACCAAGTAAGAATTCTCCCGTTAATTTTGTATTATCAGTGAACTCTGTTGGGTTAAATTTATTCATAATTTCATCAATTTCTGTATTGCGTTTGATGAGAAAACCTAGACGGCTATTTCGCAATCTATTTTTATAGGGTTCTAAAGCTAATTCGATATTACGCCAAGTAAGATAAGGACTTTCTGCAAAACGTTGCATATATCGTTCAGCATTGGTGGCCCGCTTTTCTCCAACTAAATAAAGAGCGTAAGATTCAATATTTTCAGCGATAGCTAATAATCGGCCATATAAATAATCTCGTGAATGATTTTCTGTCTCTAAAGCCATAGAGTAATTTCTCCTTAATAATGAATGTTGATGGCGATTACACCATCCTCGATATAAAGCACAGGCAACGCCAACATTTCTTTCCCATTCCCACTTTTCGAAACCGTTTGGATTACATGCGTTTTTAAAACTTTGTTGAACAAAATCGAATGGAATAGGAATACCCTTTCCTCCTACAATTACAGGTAATAAGCGAGCATAGACTTGTTTCTTTAATTTATCATTTAAAGCTCTACCATAGACTGCTTTGGCAATTGCATCAGGAGAAGGTGGTATTCCAGGCCAGATAGTTTGTTTTTTCTCTTTTTTTCCTTCTTTGACACTGTATGAATAACGTTGATACCAAGAAAAATCATCTAGCCATGCATCAAGGTTATTAAAATAATCATTGGGAAGAAATTCTTGATAATAAGTAATTGCCATCCGACCTGGTGTGGCAGAATCTAGCATAAGTAAAGAAATTTGCTCATGTTGAGGTAATTCAGCTTTTAACCCTAATAATTTTTTTCGTATCCTTTTTGCTGCGTCTTTTCCAAGATCTGCATACCACTCTTTTGTTTGTATAGGTTGTAGAGCTAAATTGTTTGTTTCACTTGTAGTTTGGATTGTGAAATCATCTTCTTCATCTATTATATAATCATAATTATCTTGTAATGGGGAGGGTATGACTAATTGTGGGTTGATTGCCCAAACAACAGTAACCTGTTCATTATTACGAATACCCTGACGAGTAATAAGCCAACGTAATGCACTATGAGATTTAGCAGAAATTTCATCAGAAATAGCAGCTGCCTCTTTAGCTTCATTGAAGCGGCCACGGAAAGTATAGCCTTCTTTATCATTAGAAGAGATGAGTTTTGCTTTATCTCCTGTGTGGCGTAATTTTGCTGGATGCATAGTGGAAATTGTTGACTTAGTACCTTTTATGAAGCAGAAGCCTTTATTACTATTACTGTTAGTAATGTAATTAATCCACGATTGTTGAATGGTTTTGTCAAGCCAAGTTTGGTGACTAACATCACCATTAATCTCTATACTCCAACAAATTAATGCTGAACCATATTCTTGTGATTTTGATAAGGTGGAAAAAATATCTGGAGTTGCTGTATCTTTGGTGGATTGATGAAGTACATGTCCTTTATCATCTAGGTGAAAAATACCATTTTTCACTAAATCAGCCATTACAGTTCCTTGATTCACATATTTCAAAACAGCTTGGACTTTTGGGTGAGAAAAAGGAGAATCACACCATTTTTGTAATAGTTCTAAATAGCTCCCGAAATAAGCTTTCTTAGTACCGCCATAATTACAATAATCTTTAGCCACATATTGAATTTTGTCTGCTAATGGGTGAGGTGCTTCACCGCTAGTACGATTTTCGGATTCTTCGGTGACAGGTAAAATAATAGTACTTTTAGGTGGCATTACTCTTGCAGATTGAAATACCCCATTTTCATTTAGCACAATTTCGATATGGGCTGTTTGTAATGTATGCCCGATAGGTGTAAGAGGAAACTCATTTGTTGATAAATTTTTTTGTAGTATTTGATCATAGGTTTGATAGAGATGTTGCATCCAGCTCATAAGCCTAACTCCTCAGCTTCTTGTTCAACAGTCTTTAGATTTTTTCCTCGTTGAAAAGGTCTTTCTGGTTTCATTTTTCGAATAAAATGTGTTTTTAATTTGCCTGTTGTATCTGTTACAGAAGGAAATTGGATAATTCCATTTTGCATAGAAGCTTGCCAAAAACGACTAATAAGTTCATGCTTACCAGTTTCTTCTGGATAACCAAAACTATGAAACATTAACCCAAAATCTAAATTATCAATATGATCATAAAAACCGAGACCATAACCAAATTCGCATGGCTCCACATAACCTTGGCAATCACGGGTACCTAAAAAAATATCCTGTCTACCACCACGTTCTAACATACGTTCGGCAATAGAAAGATGTTTTCCTTTGATACGATCTTGTTCTAATTCAGGCCAATTTTCATTCCATTCAAAGTGTGCTTCGACTTGATATTCTACATCTTGAAGGTAAGTATAAATTGCTAATGTATTTCCTCCATTCCAATCTAGTGGTTTCATTGATTTACTTTGGGTACGAATTGGCTTGATAATACGAATACGATCAATATGCCAAATAAGTGTTGGCTTCCAATAGATACTCTTTAAGATTCCTTTGACTGCTTCATAAGTTGGGATCTGATAGGTAAATTTTTCTCCGCCAATTTTGGTAATTGGATCAGTAAATAAGGCTTGTTTACCCCATACTCGAAAACTAATTTTATTTGTCATAATGTTCCTTACTTAATATGAATATGTCTCCATTAGTGCTCCTCCCTCTAGAGATAGACCAAATTCGTTATCATAGTGAGATTGTCGTAAATAGTAGATACCAGTTTTGCCTATCTCTATCAGAGCATTATCACTTTGTAATTTATGCCAAATATTTGGAAAAACATTAACGCTAAAACGCTGTGCTTTTCTAAGATTGCTGTAAAATTCGGTAGTCTTTTTGTCTGCATCACATTGGCTACATAATGTTGTTATACATTCCTTACCTTCAGCGTAAGGAACTATAACTGCATGGGTTGGTGCATCAATTACGGAGAAGACTTTACCTGCAGATTTGAAAGATTGCATTAAGCGAGGGTATTGTTTCGCTTGTCTACGTTTATCATTTTTTTCACTATAAGTATTACGACAGTTATCACTTAGCCAATCTAAGAGATTGCTAGAAGCATCATTTTTTACTTTATAATCCATTTCGTTGAAACGATTATAAAAGTAGTATTGAAAGTATTGTTGCATTGCTGAAGGTTGTAGTACATCTTGTCCTGCATATTCACGGAAAATTCTTTCTGAGTGTTGTTGGCCAATATTAATATCGGGTAATACCCGAGAGAGATTTGGTTCTTGTAAATTTAATACCCAAACTTGGCCTTTCCCTTTATTTTCTCCATGTCGATTACAGCGTCCTGCCGCTTGAGCAATGCTATCTAAACCTGCTAAAGCACGAATGACACAAGCCATAGAGATATCAACACCAGCTTCAATTAATTGAGTACTAATACAAAGAACGGGTTGTTTGTTTTTTAATCGGGTTTTAATTTGATCAAATAAGAACTTACGGTGAGCGGCACATTGATTTGTACTAAGATGAAATAATGCCTCTTGAGGGATATTTTGTTGTTTACAGTATTGATAAAGCTCTTGTGCCCATTTTTTTGTGTTGACAATAAATAAACAACTTGAAAACTGTTGGAATTTTTTCAGTAAAAACATTCCAGCATCATCTACTGACCATCCACCAGTTTTTTGCTTAAATTGGATTTGAACTCGAGATAGTGAATTAAATAATTGATTGATTTCATAAGAGTTACCAATAATTTCAGCATTATTGGCTAAATTTAACAAGCCAAGATCTTTAATATATGTTTGTTCAGTTTCTGGAAAATGTGTTAATTCAGATTCTCCTAATAGAGGTTGAGTAGCGGTACATAAAATAGCACTACTTTTTCCAAAAAGAGTTAACCAATTTAGTGTGTTACAAAAAAGATGTACACATTTTATAGGTAGTGTTTGAATTTCATCAAAAATAAGAACACTACGAGTCATTGGGTGGATATGACGAGCTCCACGGGTACCACTACCAAACCATGCATCTAAAAATTGTACCATAGTGGTGAAAACAATAGGTTTATCCCAATTTTCAGCGAGTAGTTTGTTTTCCCAAGATTGTTTTTCTGGATCGAGATTAGAATGATGTTCTAATACCCATTCATCACCAAGGATTTTACGAACTTCATCGGCATTTTGATCAATAATTGACGTATATGGAATAATATAAATGATACGATCAAGATTATGATGTTGAGCATGATTTAAAGCATAACGCAAACTAGATAGTGTTTTTCCTCCTCCAGTTGGTACAGTTAAAGTATAAATACCTTGGGGATCGTGAGCTCGTTTGAGGCACGTATTCGAAATTTGTTGGCGAATGGTATCAATTGGGTATTTAGCTTTAAATTGAGAAAGCTTATGCTCAAGTTTTTGAATTGCGTCTGACCAATTAGGCTGTTGTTGTAGGCGGCGAATATTCGCTTGTTCCATACGATCAAAATCGGCACTGCTAATTCTGTCTGCATCGATTAAACAACTAAATAAAAAACGAGTAAAACAGCCTAAGTAGAATTCCTTAATCTTATTACTAATAGGTAATGTCAAAGCAGCTTTTAATGGAGGAAGCATTTGAGCAAGTAATTCTTTATCTGCTAAGGATTCAGCACGTTGCATTATTTGGGGATCAACATTTTTAATACATTCGCTTAAATGAGATAGTTCATCAGATTTTGAAAATCGTTTTTGCCAATTAGCATTTCCTTCAAGATCTAAACAATCAATTAACCCTGAACCATGATGAGAAGCAATACATAAACCCAGAATTTGTCCACATAATTGTCCATTTCCATTTTTACCAAATTGACTTAGTCTTTGGTAAACCCATTGAGCTCCTGCAGTTGAATGATCAATATGTTTACCGTTTGGAGTAAGGTTATCATTATCTAAATCGGGATCTAATAACTGAGTTGCTCCTCGAATATAATCGTAAAATGCAAGAGAATATTTGCCAAAATCATGGAATAAACCGATTAATTCGCCAGCTAATGCAAGACCTAATTTTGCTGCAAAAAAAGCAGCTAGAGCAGCAGTTTCACAAAGATGTACAGAAACCGATTGGGTTTGTTTATCTGATTTTCTAACGTGAGCAATAAATCCATTCTCCAAGATACTACTCCTTATTTGTAAGAAAAACTATTCGTAGGATAATCTTACTTTATATATAAATCATTATCTTTTTAGATGTTTTTCTCAAAATTGTGACAAAGATATAATTTTTAATGTGATAGTTTATTTAATTGCTTACATTAGATTTTTACTATAAATCTAGTGATGGCGTTATCTAGGAAATAACCTTCTTACTGTAGCGATTTTATTAAAGTCTGTTACTAATAATTGCGTATCAGTGTTGGCGTCTTGTCCCATAATTGCTTGGATATGTTCAGATTGCATTTTGCTTGGGCGATAACTTTTACCAGATAAATGTAATTCAGTTATTCCTGTTTGCTGGGCGATTTTATCGGCATTATTAGCAGTGATACCTGCGCCTGCCATAATTGTAATTTGATGATTTGCTTGATGAACTAAGTTAGCTAAACAGTGTATTCCTTGTTCTGCGGTTGTAGCTAAACCTGAGGTAAGCACTCGTTGGCAACCTAAATCAATGAGTTGTTGCAGTGCAAGGTAAGGATCACTGCATAAATCAAATGCGCGGTGGAAAGTAATTCCCATACCTTTAGCGGACTGAATTAAGCGTTTAACTAGCATTAAATCGATTTGAGCTTGCTCAGTTAATGCACCAATAACTACGCTTGATGCACCGAGTTGTTTGGCGATTTCAATATCAGTTAGCATTATTTGTTGTTCTTGTGGTGTAAACAAAAAATTACCAGCGCGAGGGCGGATCATAACGTGTACGGGAATGGTGAGTTGTTCAATCACAGTTTTGATCAATGCATAAGATGGTGTGATACCGCCTAGCGGCAAGGCAGCACACAGTTCAATTCGATCCGCACCAGCACTTTCTGCAATCAAAGCGGATTCTAAATTATCAACACAAACTTCAATTTTCATATCAACAAACGTTAAAAAAGGAATAGATTGAAAGCAGTATAAAAAGAATTTGCACAGAGGATAAGGGGAATTTTTAAATAAACAGGTATCTTGAGAAATTTAGATACCTGTTAATTAGGTTAATTATGTGGGTAGAGTAGTAGCATTAAGCAATTTTCATATTACCTAATGTGCCATCATCTTCAATCTGTTTTGCTTCACCTAAGATTTCTTTAACTTTTTCACCATCTTTGAACATCACAAAACCACCATGTTCCATTTTTGTCCAAAGTTCATTTTTGGTTAAAGGTTGGGTAGAAATAATGGTGACTTTATCGCCTGGTTTAGCGTAATCATTAAAATCAATAAAACCATCATCATCAACACGGAAAGCCTTACCAAAAGGTGCTTTACGAGTGAGGTAATGTAAAAAAGTAGAGCAATGTGCCATCATAAATTGCCCATTAGACAAGATAAAATTAAATGTGCCTAATTGTGATAATTCTTTTGTGACTTCATAGACCGCATTAAAAATTTCATCTTCGCTTGGCTTACGATGGTAACGACGTTTTAAATATTCTGTCATATAACAGAAAGCAGCTTCTGAATCGGTTGAGCCAATAGGTTGAGCCCGGCAATCTGATAAATCAGGTAAAGTTTTTAAATTACCATTATGAGCAAATACCCAATTTTCACCCCAGATTTCACGCATGAATGGATGGGTATTTTCAAGGGTAACATCACCTTGTGTTGCTTTACGAATGTGTGCAATTACGTTAAGTGATTTAATGTGATATTGTTTCACACAATCTGCGATTGGTGATGAGCTACAAGGCTTATCATCACGGAATACACGTACACCTTTGCCTTCAAAAAAAGCAATACCAAAGCCATCCGAATGGCAATCTGTAATCCCTGCACGACGACGGAACCCTTCAAAGGAAAACACGATGTCGGTCGGGGTATTACAATTCATTCCCAATAATTGACACATAATTTAACCTATGAAACCTAATTTAGTGAAACATTCAGGTCGCATATTATAAACGATAATTCACATATGAGTAGTAAGGTTATTAATAATAATTTGTTATATGAAAGTCAATTTGGTTGGGTAATGGTTATTAATTATTATCTTGAGTAACTATTGATGTAGTTGCTTTGGCAAGTTTTTGTTGCTCCCGACGTTGCTGAAAAAATTGGCTAATTTTATTACTACACTGTTCAGCTAAAACACCTGCTGTAATTTCTACTACGTGATTCATTCGGTAATCTTCAAAGAGATGAAATCGAGAACCGATAGCACCAGTTTTATAATCCATTGCCCCAAATACTAAACGTTTTATGCGGCTATGCAAAATAGCGCCAGCGCACATTGGGCAAGGCTCTAATGTTACGTAGAGAGTGGTGTTTAATAACCGATAGTTTTGTATTTTCTGTCCTGCTTGGCGTAAGGCGATAATTTCAGCGTGTGCTGTGGGATCAGAAAGTGTAATTGATTGATTCCAACCTTCAGCAAGAATATTACCTTGTTCATCCACTAACACCGCACCAACAGGAATCTCCCCCATTGCAGCAGCTTTATCCGCTAAAGAGAGGGCATATTGCATAAATTTCTGGTCTTGTTCAGTCATAAGATTAGTGAGAGTAGATTAATGGCGAACGTGGGCGGATTTGAACCGCCGACCTACCCCTTAGGAGGGGGTTGCTCTATCCAACTGAGCTACACATTCGCTGAATTATAGTTAATCAGTCGTTGTTGAATGTTTGTGTTCTTGCCTAATTAAGGAATTGTGTTGAATTTTAATATTTTTTCCTTTTGCTTGAAAGTAGTCAGCAAGCTGTTGTGCAATATAAACGGAACGATGTTTACCACCGGTACAACCAATACAAATTGTAAGGTAACTACGATTGTTTTGTTCTAATAAAGGTAACCAAGTTTCAATATAACTACGAGTAGAGTAGAGAAATTCGCGTACTACATCAAATTGGCGTAAGAAATCGATAATCGGTTGATCTAAACCTGTTAAAGGACGTAATTTTGCTTCCCAGTGAGGATTTGGTAAAAAACGCACATCAAAAATATAATCGGCATCCTGAGGAATACCGTATTTAAAGCCAAAAGATTTAATAATAATTTGTAAATCTTTATTCGCTGTCCCACGCACGAATTCACGTAATTTTTCCGCAAGCTGATGGGTTGAAAGATTTGTAGTATCAATCACAAAATTTGCGTGCTGGAATAGCGGTTCTAAGCGTTCTTTTTCTAAATCAATGGAGCCTTCAAGAGAAAGGTTATCTTTGGAAAGCGGATGAACACGACGAGTATCACTATAACGGCGAATTAAGGTGTTACGATCAGCATCTAAATAGATAATCTTGGTATTACAAGATTGTGGTAGTTGATCAAGCGTTGTTTCTAACTCTTGCGGTTGTAGCGGAATATTACGAATATCAACGCTGATCGCAATAGTTTGTTGGCTCGTGGCTAGTTTTTCGATTAATTGTGGGATCAAAAAAAGAGGAAGATTATCAATGCAGTAATAGCCAATATCTTCCAAAGCACGTAGTGCAATAGATTTTCCTGCACCAGAACGACCACTAATAATGACAAGATCCATGATACCCTCCCACTGTTTGATAACACTGCTAATAATCTGTAGTTTGCTCGCTTTCTTCTGCTTCTTCAACTACTTCAACGTGATCATGTGCAAGAAATATAGACCAAACTTCATCAGGACTTTTCGCTAAACGTAACTGTTTACATAAATTTTTATCTGAGAAACATTCAGCAAGATAAGGTAATAATGGTGAACAGCTTGGACAACAATCTTCAGGGATTAAAATCGCGAAAATTAAATCAACATCTCGATGATCCGCAGAATCATATTTAATCGGGGTATCTAATTGCAAAAATACAGCAATCGGCTTATCACCAACTGCTAATTTAGCATGGGGAATCGCAATACCATTATTTAATCCGGTATTTCCCATTTTTTCTCGATGACAAATTGCTTCAAAACAGCTAGTTTCTTGCTCTTCTGTTTGTGATGAAACGATATTACAGATTAATTCAAAAACACCTTTTTTACTGGAACAAAGTAAACCGGTACGAATATTTTCTTTTTTAAGAAATTCAGTGATTTTCATACGATCAATAACGAGTGAAAAATTTAAAGTTTAAAATGTTCACCGAGATAAACGCGTTTAACGTGTTCATCGGCTAAAACTTGTTGTGGCGATCCGCTAGCAATCATTTTACCTTCGCTAACGATATAAGCGCGCTCACAAACGTCTAAGGTTTCACGAACATTGTGGTCAGTAATTAATACGCCTAAACCACGATCACGTAATGCTTGGATAATATTTTTAATATCCAACACGGAAATTGGGTCAACGCCAGCGAAAGGTTCATCTAATAAAATAAATTTTGGATTAGCGGCTAATGCACGAGCAATTTCGACACGACGACGTTCACCACCAGAAAGCGATTGCCCTAGATTGTCTTTGATATGGCTAATATGAAATTCATCGAGTAATCGTTCAAGTTCATCAATACGCTGATCTTTGGTTAAGTCTTTGCGAATTTCCAATACAGCCATTAAATTATCATAGACTGACAAGCGACGAAAAATAGAAGCTTCTTGTGGTAGATAACCAATACCTTGTTTTGCACGTTGATGCATTGGTAAACGACTAATATCTTGATTATCAATCGTAATTTTACCTTCATCATGGCTAATTAAACCAACTACCATATAGAAAGTAGTTGTTTTTCCTGCACCATTTGGTCCTAATAGACCGACAATCTCACCAGAGTTAATTGTTAAACTAACCCCATTGACCACAGAACGGCCTTTATAACTTTTGCTTAGATGTTCAGCAGATAAAACAGACATAATATGCTCTAATTTGTTTTAAGTTGGTTCGGAATTAAAATTGTTTTGACACGAGAAGTACCATTACCATTCGCCTTTAATTGTTGTTTTTTAACATCATAGGTAATGAGGTCACCATTAATCCGGCTATCTTCTTGTTTAAGTTGGGCATTACCAATTAAAGTTAAAAACTCTTTTCCTAAATCATAATGAACTTTATTGGCGTCACCATAAACCATTTTGCCATTATCTAATTTTTGTTGAAATTTTACCGGTGCGCCAAACGCATCAACAGTTTCTTTTTTATGCTCAGATTTTTCTTTTTCACTTGGGCGAGTAATGACAACTTTATCTGCATTAATTTTCACACTACCTTGTGTAATCACGACATTGTCAGTAAAAGTCACAACATTACTGGTTAAATCAAGCGATTGGTTATTAGATTCAATGTTAATTGGTTGTTCAGAATCACCGGTTAAGGCAACAACAGAATAACTTACAAATAAAGTGAGTAAACCAAGTACAGTTAAATTAGTTTTTGATTTCATAGTATGTTTTAACCTGTTCTTTTAGGGTCGCAGTTTGTTTTTGCAGATTACCGTCTAATACCTTGCCATTACTGGTAAAATTTAAACCAGTGAGGGTCACCATTGTATCAGATGTTATATCTTGTGTCGTTAAATTGACAAAAGCCTGCTCCGTATCGATTGTTTGTAATTTAGATTCTTTTTGTAGGCTTTGTAATTTCACATTGCCTTGTAGCGTTAATTGATCTTTATCTTGCAAAATGGCTTTATCCGCCTGTAATCGCCATGTTTTTACTTCGTTTTCGTCATAAACATAGAGAATAGGCTGGGTAAAAATCGCTTTATCATCATTAAAATAATCTACATTATCAGATTCAGCTTGATACTGAATTGTGCCAGTTGGACCATAAACAATAGTGGTCATTTGTTTAGCAATATATTCAGGATCAGAGGCTTTTTTGGTTAATACTGGCACAGTAGTTTGTTGTAAAGAATAGAGCCATGCCAATAATGCCAGTGCGATAATTGAGAGTACTATATTCCAACGAATGGACATAAATCATTTACCTTTTTTGGAAACATTTAGCTGGCGGATCATATCATAAAATCGCTATAAATGAGGTATTTTTCAACAAGTCACGATATTCTGTTAGAATAACGCATTTACGATGGATAGGAGAAGGCAACAAAACGATGCAGGATATTCTTATCGAAGTTAAAAATTTAACCTTTAAACGTGGTGAAAGAACCATCTATAACAACCTGAATTTAAAAATTGAAAAAGGCAAAATTACCGCAATTATGGGGCCTTCAGGAATTGGTAAAACCACGTTGTTAAAATTGATTGGTGGTCAATTAATTCCCGAACAAGGACAAATTTTATTAGATGGACAAGATATTTGCAGTCTATCAATGAAAGAATTGTATGAAGTTAGAGAAAGAATGGGGATGCTATTTCAATCAGGTGCCTTATTTACTGATATGACGACATTTGAAAATGTAGCTTTCCCAATTCGTGAACATACGAAATTGCCAGAATCAATTATTCGTAAAATGGTGCTAATGAAATTAGAAACTGTGGGATTGCGAGGTGCAGCAGAGTTAATGCCAAATGAATTATCAGGCGGTATGGCACGCCGTGCAGCACTCGCTCGGGCGATAGCGTTAGATCCAGATTTGATTATGTATGATGAGCCATTTACAGGGCAAGATCCGATCAGTATGGGTGTGATTGTTGATTTAATAAAAAAATTGAATGAAACGCTGGATCTGACTTCAATCGTGATTTCACATGATGTGACAGAAGTATTAAGTATTGCGGATTATGGCTATATCGTGGCAGAACAAAAAATTATTGCAGAAGGTACGCCAGAGCAATTAAAAGCGAGTCAAGATCCTAGAGTGATTCAATTCTTATCTGGGCAAGCGGATGGACCGGTAAAATTCCATTATCCAGCACAAGATTATGAAGAGGAGTTATTTCAGTGAAAATAACGATAATTGAACGACTTGGCCAATATGGCGTACGTTGGATACGTACTCTGGGCAAGTCGGGATTAATGTTATATGGTGCACTAGTTGGAAAACCACAATTTAGAAAAAACTTTCCTTTAGTCGTTAAACAATTATATGTGTTAGGTGTTCAATCACTATTAATTATTGTTTTATCAGGCCTATTTATTGGTATGGTATTAGGCTTACAAGGCTATGTGATTTTAGTGGATTTTTCGGCTGAAACCAGTTTAGGACAATTAGTTGCATTATCCTTGTTACGTGAGTTAGGTCCTGTGGTGACAGCACTATTATTTGCAGGGCGAGCTGGTTCGGCATTAACTGCTGAGATTGGCTTAATGAAAGCAACAGAACAGCTATCTGGGCTTGAAATGATGGCGGTAAATCCATTACGGCGAGTTATTGCGCCTCGCTTTTGGGCGGGAATGATTGCGATGCCTTTATTAGCATTGATTTTTACGGCAGTTGGTATCTGGGGCGGCTCACTGGTAGGTGTGGATTGGAAAGGCGTAGATAGCGGTAGCTTTTGGTCAGTTATGCAAAATGCTGTTGTTTGGGGAAAAGATATTGGCAATGGCATCATTAAGAGCCTATTTTTTGCGGTAAGTGTGGTGTGGATAGCTTTATTTAATGGTTATAACGCAATGCCAACATCAGAGGGCATTAGCCAAGCAACCACAAAAACAGTGGTACAAGCATCTTTAGTCGTATTAGGTTTAGATTTTATTCTGACCGCATTAATGTTTGGTGGAAATTAATTGCGAGATCAGCAAAGAGATAAGGATAGTATATGAAAAATAGTGTGAAGTACGAATTTTGGGTTGGATTGTTTCTATTATTAGGAATTGGTGCTTTAGTTTTTCTTGGCTTACGGGTAGCAAATGTACATAGCTTTGGTGAGTCGCAAACATATCATGTTACCGCAACTTTTGATAATATAGGCGGGCTAAAAGTCAGAGCGCCAGTGAAAATTGGTGGGGTAGTTGTAGGGCGAGTCAGTGATATTGAATTGGACGCACAAACTTATTTGCCACAAGTCACATTAGCGATTGATGAAAAATATAATCAAATTCCAGATAACAGTTCACTTTCGATTAAAACCGCAGGGTTGTTAGGTGAACAATACATTGCGTTGAATATTGGGTTTGATGATGGTGAAACACCAATGTTAAAAGACGGCAGTAAAATTACGGATACAAAATCTGCAATGGTGTTAGAAGATCTGATTGGACAATTCCTGTATGGGGATAAAAAATCAAGTGAAACACCAGAAGAAACTAAATAAGTGAAAATAGATAAGAGGAGAGCGAAAAATGTTAAAACGTTATATGCAAAAAATGGGAAAAATTGTATTAACGCTGGGTCTAATATTGACCAGTGTGTTTGCAATGGCAGAGCAAAATCCTTATCAATTAATGCAACAAGCATCAGATAAGTTATTTGCAGATATTACAGCAAATCAAAGCCAAATTAAGAAAAATCCTAACTATTTACGTACTATCGTTAGACAAGATTTAATGCCGTATGTACACGTAAAATATGCAGGTTCATTAGTGTTAGGTAACTATTTTAAAACTGCAACAGCAGAACAAAGAAATGCATTTTTTACTGCGTTTGGTAATTTTATTGAGCAATCTTATGCACAAGTTTTAACTTTCTATAATGGTCAAAAGGTGATTATTGAACCTGAAAAATCAGTAGAAGGAAAAAATATTGTGAATATCCGTGTAGTAGTAGAACAAAATAATGGTGCTGCACCGATCAAATTAGATTTTAAATGGCGTAAAAATACAAAAACAAATGAATGGCAAGCGTATGATATGGCTGCGGAAGGCGTCAGTATGGTAGAAACCAAGAAAAATGAGTGGAGCGGTGTTTTACGCCAAAAAGGAATTGAAGCATTGACTGCACAAATTGAAAAATCAGCCAGTTTGCCTGTGACTTTAGATAAGAAATAAGATGAGTACCATGCAACTGGATTGGCAATTAGATACAAAAGCGGAACAAGCAACAGTATCTTTAATTGGCGTGTTAAATCGACATACGTTGTTGCCGTTATGGCGGCAACGTCAACATTTTGTACTATCACAAAATGCACAATTATCATCTTGTCAAAAAATTATCTGGGATTTAAACGCAATCAGTCATATTGATTCTGCTGGTTTTGCATTATTAACGGAGTTATTAATGCTCAATCCATTAGAACAAGTTTGCTTAGTTAATGTACCTGAACAGTGTTTAAATTTGGCAGCGTTATTTTCATTAAAAGAGTGGTTAGCAAAATATATAAAACAATAGGATAAATTGATTATGGAAACAAAAGAGATTGAACAACTATTAAAGCAAGAACTTGGCTTAGATGAGGTTTATGTACGTGGGGAAAATGCCCACTTTGATGTGATTGCAGTAAGTGATAAGTTTGCTGATCTCTCTCGTGTGAAACAACAACAATTAATTTATGCTCCATTAATGGAACATCTTGCCAGTAATGCAATTCATGCATTAACGATCAAGACATTTACCGTAGAAAAATGGAACAGAGAAAAACTCTTCTTTAATCTATAATTCGTGATCTATCAGATGCGGTAAATACAGATTGTATTGCCGCATTACTTTTCTCCATCAATGCATTAATTATTAGGAAAAATTATGTCATCGCCAAAATTTGTTCATCTACGTGTCCATAGTGATTTTTCTATGATCAATGGCTTACCTAAAGTAAAAGCGTTAGTAGATGAGTGTGCAAAACAACAGATGGTGGCGATGGCATTGACCGATTTTACTAATTTTTGCGGTTTAGTACGTTTTTATGGTGCAGCATTAGGTAAAGGCATTAAGCCGATTGTGGGGGCAGATGTATTAGTAAATACGCCCGAATTACCTGATGAACCTTTTGAATTAACGTTATTGGCGAAAAATAACCAAGGCTATCAAAATATTACCTTACTGTTATCACGAGCTTACCAGCGTGGTTATAAAGATAATCCGACTATTGAACGTGAGTGGTTAATTGAACATGCTGAGGGCATCATTATTTTATCTGGTGGTAAGAATGGTGATGTGGGTAAGTTCTTATTACGTGATAATCAAATTGCTACCGAAGCTTGCTTAGATTTTTATCGGCAATATTTTCCAAATCACTATTATCTCGCTGTGAGTCGCACCGGTCGTAATGATGAAGCCCGTTATGTGCAATTAGCTGCTGCATTAGGGGAACAATATCAAATTCCGTTAGTGGCGACAAATGATGTAATGTTTCTCAGTGAACAGGATTTTGAAGCACATGAAATTCGAGTAGCGATTCATGATATTGTGACTCTGGATGATCCGAATCGACCAAAAAATTATACACCACAACAATATTTCCGTAGTGAAGCGGAAATGTGTGAGTTATTTGCGGACTTACCAGAAGCCCTTGAGAATACAGTGTATATTGCTCAGCGTTGTAATGTCACAATCCGCTTAGGTGAGTATTTCCTACCGCAATTCCCAACAGGTGAGTTAAGTACAGAGGAGTTTTTAATCCAAAAAGCCAAAACTGGGTTAGAACAGCGTTTGGCAATTCTGTTCCCAGATGAAGAGGTAAGAAAACAACGGCGTGGGGAATACGATCAACGTTTAGAAGTGGAATTAAACGTGATTAACCAGATGGGATTCCCAGGTTACTTCTTGATCGTGATGGAGTTCATACAATGGTCTAAAGACAATAATATTCCCGTCGGGCCAGGGCGAGGATCTGGTGCAGGATCATTAGTTGCGTATGCGTTACGGATTACCGATCTGGATCCTTTGGAATTTGACTTACTTTTCGAGCGTTTCTTAAATCCTGAACGTGTATCAATGCCAGATTTTGATGTCGATTTCTGTATGGATGGGCGAGATCGTGTTATTGAACACGTTGCAGAAATGTATGGACGTGATGCGGTATCGCAAATTATCACATTTGGTTCAATGGCAGCAAAAGCAGTGATTCGAGATGTAGGGCGTGTATTGGGTCACCCTTATGGCTTTGTGGATCGGATCGCGAAGCTTATTCCGGGCGATCCAGGAATGACGTTACAAAAAGCCTTTGATGCTGAACCGAAACTTACCGAAGTTTATGAGTCAGATGAAGAAGTAAAAGAGCTGATTGATATGGCTCGTAAGTTGGAGGGGATAACACGAAATGCAGGGAAGCACGCTGGTGGTGTGGTAATTGCGCCAACCAAGATTACCGACTTTTCGCCAATTTATTGTGATGCCGAAGGGAAGCATCCTGTTACTCATTTTGATAAAAATGATGTGGAGTATGCGGGATTAGTTAAATTTGACTTCTTAGGTTTACGGACATTAACCATTATCCAATGGGCAGTAGATATGATTAATGAACGTATGCGTCGTGAAGGAAAACCAGAAATCGATATTCATCATATTCCACTTGATGATGAAAAAGCCTTTAAGTTATTGCTGGATGCACAAACAACGGCGGTGTTCCAGTTAGAATCTCGAGGTATGAAAGATCTGATTAGGCGCCTAAAACCAGACTGTTTTGAAGATATTATTGCGTTAGTGGCGTTATTCCGTCCGGGTCCATTACAGTCAGGGATGGTGGATAACTTTATTCGCCGTAAACATGGTGAGGAGCAAATTTCTTATCCTGATGCAGAATATCAACATGAATCATTAAAACCTATCTTGGATCCAACTTACGGAATTATTCTTTATCAAGAGCAAGTGATGCAGATTGCCCAAGTATTAGCGGGTTATACTCTGGGTGGTGCGGATTTATTACGTCGTGCGATGGGGAAAAAGAAACCAGAAGAAATGGCAAAACAACGCTCAGTATTTAAAGAAGGAGCAATTAAGAACGGCGTTGATGGCGAACTGGCGATGAAAATTTTCGATTTGGTAGAGAAGTTTGCTGGTTATGGTTTCAATAAATCACACTCTGCGGCTTATGCGTTAGTGTCTTACCAAACATTATGGTTGAAAGCACATTATCCTGCGGAATTTATGGCAGCGGTAATGACCTCTGAAATGGATAAAGTCGAGAAAGTCGTTAACTTTTATGATGAAAGTTTACGTATGGGGTTAAAAGTCGTACCGCCTGATATTAATACAGGAAAATACCATTTCAGCGTAAATGAACGAGGTGAAATCGTTTATGGAATTGGGGCAATCAAAAGTGTTGGTGAAGCAGCGATAGAAAATATTATTGAAGCTCGAGAAAATGGTGGGTTATTCCGTGATGTGTTTGATCTCTGTGCCAGAATAGATTTAAAGAAAATCAATCGCCGTGCGTTAGAGAATCTGATTAAATCTGGGGCATTAGATAAGTTAGGACCGCATCGAGCAGCGATTGCACTGAATTTAGAAGATGCTTTAAAAGCCTCTGATCAACACGCTAAAGATGAAGCACTTGGACAAGCGGATATGTTCGGTGTATTAACGAGTTCACCAAAAGAAGTAGAACAAGCCTATGCCAATACACCAAAATGGACACAAAAGATGGTGTTGGATGGCGAGCAAGAAACGCTAGGCTTATATTTAAGTAGCCACCCAATTAGTCGTTATTTGAAGGAATTATCTCATTATAGTAACCGTATTTCTGAAGTGTCTATTACTAGACGTAATGAAAGCACGACCGTCAGTGGTTTGGTAGTAAATTTCCGTACTCTATTAACTAAGCGAGGAACAAAGTTAGGTATTTTAACCTTAGATGATCGTTCTGCCCGTTTAGATATTACGTTATTTAGTGAACCTTTAGAGCAATTTGAAAGCAAAATTCATAAAGATCAAATTTTGGTCGTCAGTGGTTCAGTGTTACCGGATGATTTTACAGGCGGTGTACGTATGATCGGTAGAGAAGTAAGTACACTGGAAGAGATGCGGCAGAAGTTTGTAAAAAGCCTGGCGATAGCGATTAAAGAAGCGCAATTAACATCAGACTTTATCGATCGTTTTAAACAGATTATTACCCCATATGCACAAGGTACAACACCAGTTCATATCTATTATGACAGCCAGAAAGGACGAGCAATGCTGACCTTAGGGGTAGAATGGCATATCACCCCTCATGATGATCTCATTGCTGAACTCACTGCCTTTATGGGTGAAGAGCAAGTTGAATTGGAGTTTGGTTAGATATTAGCGTCGGTTTCGCCTGTCATATCACTAACGGCGAAACCGAGTAATGTTGATGCAAAGATTAAAAATACCACTTCGCTAATAAAATCCCTGCTGTTACTGCAATGTTTAACCCTGAAGAGAGTTGATTTGAAAGGGAAAGTGCGACATTTGTTGCGTTTTGATCAAGGTCTTTTAACGTATTTTCGGAAAGTACAATCGCTACTTTCTCGGCAAAGGTAACTTTATCGAGTGGTGTTGCTTGTTTCGATAAACTTGCACGTACTAATTGGTAACCTGCTTGTTGTAATTGATCTAATGCTAAGGTTGGGTGTTCAGTTTCAAATAGGCGTAAAAACTCGATCCCACCTTCTGCAACACGCATCGCAGCTGGGCTTTGGACTAAATCAATATTGTCGGTAATCACATTTTGTACACCATAAAAGGCTAAGGTTTTTAATACGCCACCAATATTGGCTGCGTTACCTACGCCATCTAAGACAACAACGCAATCTTGTTTACGTGGGATAGCTAAATATCCAGTTAGGCTAAGAGGAGGACGTTTTTTCACTAGTAAACAGATACCACCGTGATGTTCTGTACCTGTTACACGCTGCATTTCGTCATTTTTTACCACGTGATACGCTTTTTTATTTTCTGCTAAATAGCTCATCATATCGCCCGCTTTTTTGCTAAGCTCTTGAGTTACCCATAAACGAACGATATCTTGTGGGCGGTGTTCAAATAAAGTCAAACACGCGAGTTCACCATACACTTTCACTTCTTCGGCTCGATTTTGGCGAATTTTTTCTGGTGCACGTGGTGATAAAGGCCCTGTTTTTTTCTCTTTAACTGGAGCAGAAGATTTGATTCTTACGCTAACTTTTCCTTCACCTTGAGTATTGGCTTTATGAGCAGTGATTTCTTGTTTTCCACCCCAAATTGAGGTTTTTTCAATACTTTTTTCACGGCGAGGTCTATCAGAAAAGCGTGGTTTTTGATCATTAAATTGGCGTTTGTTTTTCTCGTTACTACGGAATTTATTTTCTTGGAAAGTTGGTTTTTTATTCATTCGATTCTATCTAGGTTGGCTAATAGGAAAATTTGGCACATTATAACTGAAACAGTTGAGATGTATTAACAATTAATTGTAAACTTAAGCATTTCATACAAAAGCAATTCCATGTTGGAATTTGCATTAACGATGATTAGATTATGCTACTATCCAGATTAGAACGTGCAAAAAGAAGATTATCTCGTTTACCTGCATTTGATTTAACAGAACAACAACTAGAAATCCTTCCTTCAGCAAAAGCGTTTAAACAGCAAATTTTGCAACTGATCGAGCAAGCTGAAAAGCGAATTTATATTACTGCACTCTATTGGGAAAAAGATGAGGCAGGACAAGAGATCCTTGAAGCGGTTTATCGTGCTAAACAAAAACATCCTGAGTTAGATGTCAAAATTTTTGTTGATTGGCATCGTGCACAACGTGGTCGTATTGGTGAAGAACAAAGTAATAGCAATGCAGATTGGTATGCGACCATGCGACAAAAATATGGTTTTGATGATGTAATTTTTTATGGTGTACCAATTAATACACGCGAAATTTTTGGTGTGTTGCACATTAAAGGATTTGTCTTTGATGATACGGTGTTATACAGCGGAGCAAGTATTAATAATGTCTATCTACATCAACAAGATCGTTACCGTTACGATCGCTATCAAGTAATTACACATCCGCAATTAGCAGATTGCTTAGTTGAATTTATTGAACAGCATTTAAATGATATTTCTGCGGTTAATCGATTAGATCAAGCACGTAAATCAACCAGAGAATTACGCCCAACAATACGTTCTTTCCGTAAAAAATTAATGCTAACTGGGAAATACAATTCTCGTACTTCGCAACGTTTAGCTGCGGATAAAATGACGATCACGCCGTTATTTGGGTTAGGAAAAAATAATTTATTGAATAAAGTGATTGAAGCTTTATTTTTAGTGACACAGAAAAAACTCACTATTTGCACACCTTACTTTAATTTCCCACGTTCGTTACAACATCGAATTCGTACTTTATTACATGAAGGGAAAAAAGTAGAAATTATTGTTGGTGATAAAACAGCGAACGATTTTTATATTCCACCATCAGAGCCGTTTAAATTAGCTGGCGCATTGCCTTATTTATATGAAAAAAATCTACGTCAATTCACAAAACGATTTGCTGAATTTATTGAGAATAAGCAATTAACGATTCGTTTGTGGAAAGACGGAGAAAATAGCTATCATCTAAAAGGGGTGTGGGTGGATGATAATTATATTCTATTAACTGGGAATAACCTGAATCCACGTGCTTGGCGTTTAGACGCAGAAAATGGTTTGCTAATTCACGATCCAGAGCATCAAATTACCGAGAAAACTTGTACTGAATTAGCAATGATCCGCACACATACAACATTAGTGACGGATTACCAACAATTAGAAAAACCAAGTAATTACCCAGCACCAGCACAACGTGTATTACGCCGTTTTGAACGCATTAAAGCGGATCATTTAGTGAAGATGATTTTATAGTTTGATAAGAGAAGTACCACAATGATTTATAGTATGACGGCGTTTGCGCGCCAAGAAATCCAAGCCGAATGGGGCAGTGCGGTTTGGGAAATCCGCTCAGTCAATCAGCGTTATTTAGAAACTTTTTTTCGTTTACCAGAACAGTTCCGCAGTTTAGAAAATACATTGCGCGAGATCTTACGCCAACGTTTATCTCGTGGAAAAATCGAGTGTAACTTACGAGTAGAAATTAGCCACAGCAGTACAGGGCTTAATCTTAATCGTGAATTAGCGGCTCAAGTAATTGATTCATTACGCTGGATCAAAGATGAGTTGCAACAAGGTGAAATTAATCCGATTGATGTATTGCGTTATCCGGGCGTAGTCGATGATCCTAGTGTGGATCTTGATGAAATTGCACAAGAAATTCTACAAGGGTTTGATACCTTATTAACAGATTTTATTGCGATGCGAGCAAGAGAAGGGGAAAAGTTAGCCGAAGTGATCTCTTCTCGTTTAGAGGGTATCCAAACGGAAGTGAATTTTGTACGCCAAAAGATGCCTGAAATTTTGCAATGGCAGCGAGAACGTTTATTACAACGTTTTGAAGAAGTGCAATTACAATTAGAACCAACACGTCTTGAACAAGAGATGATTTTATTAGCGCAGCGTGTTGATGTGGCAGAAGAGTTAGATCGTTTAGAAATGCATATTAAAGAAACCAAAGATATTTTACGTAAAGGTGGTGTAGTTGGTCGCCGTTTGGACTTTATGATGCAAGAGCTAAACAGAGAGTCAAATACCCTCGCCTCTAAATCAATTAATACCGATGTGACTAATTCAGCAGTAACCTTAAAAGTATTAATTGAGCAGATGCGTGAGCAAGTACAGAATATTGAATAAAATATTGTTAGATTGGGTGACGCATTGCTTCTACATTTTATGATTGTAGCCTCCATTTTGTCCATTACTCCATTATCCTTTAGGTGGATATTTATCCTTCATCGGAGAAATAGTATTTTTCTCTCGAATTTTTCCATCTCGTCCATGAATCAGAATTTCTCCTCCACTAGCTTTATTAAATCGTTCTCTTTGTATTATGTATGCCTCTCTCTGTGTTTTAACCTTTACTGATGCTCTTTGTAGTGATCCACTAAATTAGCAGTCCTTGATAGTTTTTTTTCGCTAAAATTGGCGGCAATCCT
>NZ_JAQIBB010000063.1:0-25888 GCF_027920745.1 Gallibacterium faecale
TGCCTTATGATGTGGATCATCAGTTTTTTGATAGATATTTTTATAATCAGGGTGTTGACGAACGCTATTCACGATACTTTCAAATTTTATTCGTTGTTCTTCCGGTGTAGCACTCCAACCTTCAAACCAACGCTGGTTGAAAGCGGCGATAATCTCAT
This sequence comes from Gallibacterium faecale, assembly GCF_027920745.1. Taxonomy (NCBI): domain Bacteria; kingdom Pseudomonadati; phylum Pseudomonadota; class Gammaproteobacteria; order Pasteurellales; family Pasteurellaceae; genus Gallibacterium; species Gallibacterium faecale. The sequence continues at coordinate 159 of NZ_JAQIBB010000063.1, forward strand.
CTAACGGATCTTTATCACCATCGTCATGACCATTACGTGGATTAGGGTTTTGCGGTGCTAAACTGCCTTCTTCATCATCTAATTCGATCTGTACATTAAGTTTGGTGCGTTGCAAACCGTAGGTATTTAAATCCACAGATTCTAATAACTCATCTAAGGATTCGTTTTCTGTATTTTTAACATTGAGTTTAGGAATAAGAAATTTTAAAAACCAAAATAATTGCTCCCAGACAATATTCTCGAACGATAAAATCGCCGCCATCTGTCCATAAATTTTTACAAACTGTTTGGCTTTCACTTTAAAATTTACCTTTTCCTCTTCTGACAAGGATAAATCCTTATTAAAACGAGTAGCGGCTATGTCAATTAAAGGATTAAGGCTTTCGGCATTTTGATTATTGAAAAAGCGAGTATTAAACTCGGTAACTTCCTGCCATTCATAAACACCAACTTCGTCCAGCTGTTCTTTAAGCTCATTAAGCACTTGCACATCTGTAGCCTTTTCTAAAGAAGTGGCGGTATAAAATGGTTCAAAGGCTTGCTTGATATCGTCGGTCGTATTAAAAAAGTCCAATACGAAAAGGTCTTCGGTCTTTTTACCCAATTTGGGTGCACTACGGTTTAACCGTGATAGGGTCTGTACAAACAAGACACCTGCCAATTTCTTATCCACATACATGGCGGTTAATTTCGGCTGGTCAAAGCCTGTCAAATATTTATTGGCAACAACTAATAAGCGGTACTCATCGCTGTCAAAGTGTTCTTTGGTTTTGTCTTCAGCGAATCCATTCATTTCGGCTTCGCTGTAGCTGATACCGTCCACTGTTTTTTCACCGGAAAAAGCAATCAAAACTTTAAATGGAGTACCTTTTTCGCCAAGTAATTTATGGATGGCATGATAGTAGCGAATAGCTGCTTCGATGTTTTGCGTAACAATTATTCCTTTCGCTTTGCCTTGCAACTTTTTGCGGTTTACCACGCTGTCCATAAAATGCTCAAGCATGATTTCAGCTTTGATGTCAATAGTTTGCTGATTACGCTCCACATAAGCACGCAATTTTTTCTGTGCTTTTTTACGGTTAAACAATGGATTATCTTTGATAGACTTGCTGATTTCGTAATAACTTTTGTAAGTGGTGTAATTGGCAAGTACATCAAGAATGAAACCTTCTTCAATCGCCTGTTTCATCGAGTACAAATGAAAAGGTTTAAATGATCCATTTGCCTGCTTTTCACCAAAACGCTCCAAAGTGGTATTTTTAGGCGTGGCAGTAAAGGCAAAATACGAGGCATTATGACGCATTTTGCGTGCCTGCATTACCTGTAAAATTTTATCTTGGATATCTTCTTCAGTTTCCTCCTCAACACCCATCGCACGGTTCATATTATCATGTGCTGTTCCAGATTGTGAGCTATGTGCCTCATCAATAATCACTGCAAACCGCTTATCACTTAAATCCGAGATGCCTTCCACAATAAATGGAAATTTTTGGATGGTTGAAATAATGATTTTTTTACCCGTTTCCAAAGCAGTTCTTAAATCACCAGATGTATTGGCATGGGTAATGATATTTTTGACTTCAGAAAATGCCTTGATGTTATCGTTAATTTGCTTATCCAGAATCCGACGATCTGTCACCACAATTACCGAATCAAACAACGGCATATCCATTGCTTTATTTCCTGCTGCCTGTGCATTAGCAGGATAAGTTTCAATCAGTTGATACGCCAACCAAGTAATGGCATTAGATTTACCCGAACCTGCTGAATGTTGAATCAGATAAGTTTTGCCCACACCACGCCGACTGCAATCCTCAATCAGCCGACGTACCACATCTAATTGATGATATCGTGGAAAATATAATGTTCTATGAGCCAGATTATCGCTACTTTTGCCATCTAAACGGACAAAATGCTGAATAATATTTACCAAACTGTCTTTACTGAAAATCTCTTCCCATAAATAGGCGGTTTTATAACCTTTCGGATTCGGTGGATTACCTTTGCCATGTTGATCACCTTTGTTAAAAGGTAAGAAGAGCGTATTTTTGCCCGGCTAATTTGGTCGTCATATAGGCTTCATCGCTATCGACTGCCATATGCACCAAACAACGGGCAAATTTTAATAAAGGTTGATTGGCATCACGATTCTCTCGGTACTGCTTTTGTCCGTGAAATGCCGCTGTTTGTCCTGTTTTTAGATATTTCAACTCCAGCGTAATCAATGGTATACCGTTAATAAACAGTACCATATCAATCTCTTCTCGAGGATTGGTGCATGAATACTGCACTTGACGCATACAGCTAAAAATATTCTGTGCAAACTGCTCATGTACTTTTGTATCACTGCTGGCAAGTGGAGCAGGATACAGTAGAGAAAAATGCAACTCATCAATACTCAAACCTTTTTTCAGTATATATAAAATGCCGTATTTACTAATGAGTTTATCAAACTGATACTCGATCTTGCCTTGCCAGTCGTTATAACGGCTTTTAATTTTGTTGAGTGTTTCCGCTTGCGTACTTTCTAAAAATTGCCAAAACAATCGTTTATCCAATGCCAAGTTCGCATCAAAATCCTGCGGATAACCGAGAACAAAACCCTGATTCTGACCATAAGCGGCAGCAGGCTCGGCAAGCGTATTGGTAGACGTAGCCTCAATTGTTGTGCCGGTTAATGCCCGTTGGATAGTGCGTTCAAATTCGGTTTCATTGGCTATTGTCGTCATAGTGGAATCTCTTTATTTTTTGGTTAATTTTTTGATGACCTTATCAAAATCCGACTCTATTTTTTGGGTTTTATTGAATTTATCATATTCTTGATGTGCTTTTGCTTCTGCTTGCTGCTGACTGATTTTGCCTAAATCGCCTAAAATTTTATATTCATTAAAGCTCAGGAATTTATCCACGCTTGCAGCAAATTGCATCATAGTAAAAGTGTTTTCCCGCTCAATCAGCCCTTCAATATAGTCAAAATAGCTGCTAATTGTGCGCTCTAACTGTTTGATTTCCTTTTCGCTTAAATAATTTTTTGCCACTGTAGTATCAAATTTCAAAATCCTGCCATTAGGGGCATTTTTCCATGTGTTTAAACCCATATGATCTTTCGTGCTATCTGCCTTATGGTAAACAATTTCCGCAGCCGTACTACCCGTAATAGCAAAATGAAATTTATTTTGCACCATGGCATAAAACTGACGTGTTACTTGTGATTTTGGGTCATAATCGGTACAACATTCAGCAAAAATATCAGTGATTTGCTGATAAATCCGCCGTTCACTGGCACGGATTGAACGTACCCGCTCCAACAATTCACGGAAATAATCTTTACCAAACAGCATCTTTGCTTGCTTTAAGCGGTCATCATCAAGCACAAAACCTTTAATCAGGTATTCTTTTAGGGTTTGGGTCGCCCAAATGCGAAACTGTGTGGCTTTGCTGGAATTGACGCGATAACCGACCGAAATAATGGCATCAAGGTTGTAATATTCCAGTTGGCGATTAACCATTCTATCGCCCTCTTTTTGAACTGTTCGGAAATTCCGAACAGTTGCCTCCCTATCTAACTCACTACTAGTAAAGATATTTTTTAGGTGTTCGCTTATCGTAGACTTACTTACGCCAAACAGCTCAGCGATTTGCTGTTGTGTCGCCCAAACGGTGTCATCATGCAGATAAATTTCTACCTGCACCTGACCATTAGGGGCAGTGTAAAGGATAAAAGATTGCGTTCCTTTATCACTAAGCATCAGGTTATGATCTCCATTTGTCATCGCTGTATCTTTTTTAAAGTTATCCATCGTTGCTGACCTCTATTTGACCTGTTACCGCTGCCTGAATCAACACGGTTTTATATTCTTTAAGTTTGTCAATTTGTTGCTCATAGTGGGCAATGGTTGCATCAATTTCGGCAGATTTTTGCTCTAAATAGTCGGCAATTTGTTGTTGTTCGGCAAGTGGGGGAATAATAAAAGGAATTTCTTTCATTCTAGTTTTAGATAAATCCCATTGTCCAATACGAACCCCATCAGAAGCACTACCAAAAAAGGAAATATATATTTTTGAACGAATTGCCCAATGAAAAAATAATCCATTTATCTCTTTGATAAAATTAAAAATATAATAAGCTGGACTAACAATTCCAGTGTAATCAGAAACACCATAAGAGCCTTGTCAAGCCTTCATTTTATTCATTCCAAATTGTCCCTTTTTAATTAATTTATAACTACTCAAATCATCTGGAATAAAATTATGATTACTCTCTAAATTTTCTATATCTCTTTTAATTACACCTTGCTCACGAGTAATAGACAACAAAGGTAATTTAGGGTGATTTTTTATTGAAATGGGAAATAAACATTGACCAAGTTTCGATACCTCCCAATGCTCCGGAATTTCTCCAATCCAATCAATACCGCTGTCTTTCATCGGTGCATTAGGGTTCAAACCTCGGGTTACTGCCGTCTGAATGGTGATTTGTTTATATTCTTTGAGTTTGTCAATTTGCTGTTGCTTTAAGCCAATCGCTTCATCAATCAAAGCTGTTTTGCTATCCAAAAAATCGGCAATTTGCTGTTGCTCGGCAAGTGGGGGGATAGGTAACAATAAATGTTTAAAATCAACAAAACTTAAATTTTGCCTTAATCCAGAACCATATTTATAAATTGCTTTACAAACATCAAACGCATGTAGTAAAGCATGAAAATATTTGGGATGATAGGGATTATTTACACACAAATTTAAATAAGCACTGGTAATAATTCCATGATTAAAAGAAATACCTGTACGTAAACTTGTTTTGTCATTTTGTAAATCTGTACAGCGGATAATGATATCATCTGGTTCAACAATTTGATAAGTTTCGAAAGATTCTGGAACCAACCCAAATAATTTATCTTCTGGTTTGACTATAATTTTTCCATAACTTAAAGATAAAACCTGAGACACCTTTAAACCGTTATTTGGAACTTTCTTTTCTTTGAAAATAGTAAATCCTTTTCCTGTACTCCAATGTTCAGGAATTTCACCAATCCAATCAATACCGCTGTCTTTATATTTCAGGTAGCGTGGGTAAGTATTTAGTTTATTGTGGTTGATTGTTTCCATAAGACTTACTTCCCCAATATCTCCGCCATTAATCCATCGGCTTTTGCTTCCAATGCCAAAATATCGCTGGCGACTTCTGCAAGACTCCGCAGAGGTTTGTGTTGGTAAAAATATTTGTTAAAGCTGATTTCATAGCCAATTTTCACGCTATCAAGGTTGATCCACGCCTCATCAATGTGGGGTTTGACTTCAGCTAAAAAGTAGCGGTGGATGTTGTCTTTGAGTGGTACGCTTTCGTTATCACGCAGTTCGCTGCTACTTTCATAGGTAAGGTATTCGCCCTGTTTTGCGGTCGGGTAGTAACCAAAATCAGGCAATTCTTTTTCTTCGCAGCCCAAATGGTTTAGTAAAGCGTTAAGTTGGCTATCTGTCAATTTTTCTTTCTTTTTAATGACTTTTTCGGCAGTTTCGTCGTATTCACTCACAGCAGAGAGGATAGCGTTTTTTTCGCTGGCAGAGAGTTTGATTTGTAAAGTTTTGCAGGCGTTGTCCACTTGTTTTTTGAACCGATTGAAGTTCTTAAATTCATCGGTACCGATTTCAGCCATTAAGCGTTGTGCGTGTTGGTGCAGGGTTTGTGATTTTTGCCAAAATTCGAGGTTGCTAAGATTTGCTTTGTCTTTAGCATTTAGGCTAAATCCTTGTTTTTCCAGTTCGGCAAAAAGTGATTTTTCTTGGGTTTTCAGGTAGCCTTGTTGATAGACTTGATCGCCGTGTTCAGCATAAATGGCTTGCATCATCTCACCGAGTTTTTTGTCAAAACGCAACGGGGCTATGGCAGTTTCGCTAAATTGGGCGCGACGGCGGTCGGGGCGTTCAATAGTCACTTTGTAATAGCCAAAGTCTTGGTTGTCAAAAATTTGGCTGGCAATACCGATTGGGTTATGTTCGCTGTCGGTTTGGCGGTCAATGGCGGTAAAGTCAAGATAGGTTTGGGTGATTTCGGCAATATTTTCAGGGGAAAACTCGCAGTTTTTATCCCCTAAGTTTTTACGCAGTTTGCGGTAGAGTAAATTGGCATCAATCAGCTGTACCTTGCCTTGACGGTGCGGTGCTTTGTTGTTAGAAAGAACCCAAATATAGGTGGTGATGCCCGTGTTGTAAAACAGGTTGTTCGGCAGTTGGATAATGGCTTCCAGCCAGTCGTTTTCAATAATATAACGGCGGATGTTGCTCTCACCACCACCTGCATCACCTGTAAATAAAGCAGAACCGTTATGTACAGAAGCAATGCGACTGCCTAAGGCACTATTCTTGGGATCTTTCATCTTGCTAATCATTTCCATCAAGAATAATAATTGCCCATCACTGGTGCGTGGTATGGCAGGTACAGTTTCCATGTTGCCCCAATAGTCGGGGAGGGTAACTTCAAAACGACGGTCAATAATGTCTTTACCGTCTTTGATGTATTTTTCTTCGCTACTCCAGCTTTTGCCATATGGCGGATTGGTAAGCATAAAGTCAAAATGTGTGCCGGCAAATTCATCGCTGGTTAAGGTTGAGCCTACACGGATATTGGCAGGGTCGTTGCCCTTAATCATCATATCGGATTTACAGATGGCATAGGTTTCATCATTGATTTCCTTGCCATACAGATAAAAACTGCGGTTGGCTTGCGGATATTTTTCTTGGATGAATTTTTCCGATTCGGTGAGCATGCCACCACTACCACAGGCAGGGTCATAAATTGTCAGCACCGCCGGCAGTTGTTCTTTAATTGGGTCAAACACCAAATGCGTCATGAGTTCAATTACTTCACGTGGAGTAAAATGCTCGCCCGCTTCTTCGTTGTTTTCTTCATTGAATTTGCGGATAAGCTCTTCAAATACATAGCCCATGCCTAAATTGGTCAAGGCGGGCAACATATTGCCCTCAGGGTCAGATTTTTCTTCCGGGGTGAGATTGATATATGGGGAAACAAATTTTTCTACCACATCCAGCAAAACACCTTTGTTTGCCATATGGCGGATTTGCTCCCGTAGCTTAAAGCAATCAATAATTTCTTTGACATTCATACTAAAGCCGTTGAGATAGGCTTCAAAGTTTGTCAGTAAAATTTGCGAATTATTGGTAGCCGTGTTGTATAGCGATTGCATTGTCCATTTAGACGTGTTGTAAAATACATAGCCACTGGCTTCATACAGTGCGGCATCATCCAATTCTGCCAGTTTCATCTCTTCTGTTTGAAAACGGACTTCTTGCAATACTTTATCTTTGCTATGTTCCAACAAAGCATCTAAGCGTCGCAACACAAACATTGGTAAAATGACATCACGATATTTACCACGAACATACACATCTCGTAGGCAATCATCGGCAATGCTCCAAATAAAAGAAATCAGTTTATTGTGGGCTACATGGTTCATAATAAATTCAAATTCTTTAAGTATTCACAAAAATAATAATTTTACACATTAACTCACTAGGGAAAAAGGAAAAGCATCAAGAAATATTGACACATCAATATTCACAACAAAATTTATCTCAATTTTGAGAGTACCATTTCCTATTATTACCCCTAAGATTGGACAAACTTATCATTTAAGTGAAGCAGCAACGGTACAAGAGAAGTGGTGGAGAAGTGTTAAATAGAGAGTATAGTCAATCTAAGGTATTGATTAATTTATGCAGAATCCTTTTTATCTATTTGAGATAAAAGGGATTTTTTTATTGTTTTAAAAAGATTTTATTTTACTTTTTGTGAAGTATCGCTTCAATAATTTAAAAAAATAAAGTGATATTTATCACAGTTCGAGAAAACTTTAGTTTACTTGTTGTTTTTTACTTTTTATACTGCTTGTTGGTTAATAAATATTAGCTTCCCTCCTATCCAACACAACATGTAAGGATTTCATTATGAGTACTCTTACTTATTTACAAAAAATAGGGCGTGCGTTAATGGTGCCTGTGGCAGCATTACCAGCCGCTGCAATTTTAATGGGGATTGGTTATTGGATTGACCCAGATGGTTGGGGTAGTAACAGTGCTTTAGCTTCATTATTGATTAAGTCAGGTGCAGCAATTATCGATAATATGTCATTGCTTTTTGCTGTGGGTGTTGCCTTTGGATTATCAAAAGATAAACATGGTTCAGCGGCGTTATCTGGTTTAGTGGGCTATCTTGTAGTTACAACATTACTTTCTCCTGGTGCAGTTTCACAATTACAAGGTATTCCAGTTGATCAGGTACCAGCAGCATTCGGTAAAATTAATAACCAATTTATCGGAATTTTAGTTGGTATTATTTCAGCGGAACTTTATAACCGTTTTGCTCAAGTTGAATTACATCAAGCGTTATCTTTCTTTAGTGGTAAACGTTTAGTACCAATTATTGTTTCTTTTGTGATGATTTTGGTGTCATTCATTTTACTTTATGTTTGGCCAGTGATCTTTAATGGACTTGTTAGTTTTGGTGAGTCAATTCAAGGGTTAGGTGCGGTTGGTGCAGGTATTTACGCCTTCTTTAACCGTTTATTAATTCCAGTTGGCTTACACCATGCGCTTAACTCTGTATTCTGGTTTGATGTAGCGGGTATTAATGATATTCCTAACTTCTTAGGTGGAGCGAAATCACTTGCAGAAGGAAAAGCGATTCTTGGTCAAACAGGAATGTATCAAGCTGGTTTCTTCCCTGTGATGATGTTCGGTTTACCAGCAGCGGCTTTAGCGATTTACCATAGTGCTAAACCAGCTAAAAAGGCTATGGTTGGCTCTATCATGTTTGCTGCGGCATTATCATCATTCTTTACAGGCGTAACTGAACCACTTGAATTCTCATTTATGTTTGTTGCACCAGTGCTTTATTTAATCCACGCACTATTAACAGGGATTTCGGTGTTCATTGCAGCAAGCTTACATTGGATTGCAGGATTCGGATTTAGTGCAGGTTTAGTTGACCTTGTACTTTCTTCACGGAACCCATTAGCAACACAATGGTATATGTTAATTGTACAAGGTGTGGTCTTTGCCGGTGTTTACTATGCGTTATTCCGTATTGCGATTAAAGCCTTTAACTTAAAAACTCCTGGTCGAGATGATGAAAAAGATGATGCGACAGTTTCAAAATCTGCAGAACCTCAAGTGAGTGCAGAAGCGAAAAAAGCTCGCGCACAAGGTTTCGTTGCTGCACTTGGTGGTAAGGCAAATATCAAAGAAATTGATGCTTGTATCACACGTTTACGTTTAATTTTAGTAGATCGTTCAAAGATTGATGAAAATAAACTTAAAGCATTAGGCTCAAAAGGTAATATCAAATTGGGAGATAATGCGTTACAAGTAATTCTTGGTCCTGAAGCAGAATTGGTTGCTGATGAGATGAAGAAACTGTAAGAAGATACTAATTGATATAAAACACCTTATTGGTTTGTTAGCCAATAAGGTGTTTTTTATGTTAGATAATAAATTACAGTGCTAAATGTAAGATTTCTTCAGCAGCAGTAATATCAATATTTTGACGTTCACCAAAAGGTTCTGGACGATGTTCTGCTAATTTTTTCAATACAATTGGGAATTGACTGTCATCAATACCATAGCTGATAAGCGTGTTGGTGTTCCCATTTGTTCAAAGAACGCACGTGTTTTTGCAATGGCAATTTTTACGCCTTCAGTTTGGTCATTACCTTGATAATGCCAAACGCGTTGGGCAAATTGAACGAGTTTTTCTTTTTTAGATTCACGTTGATGCCACATAATCGCAGGCACAACAATCGCTAAGGTTTGACCGTGATCAAGCCCGTATTGTGCAGTTAGCTCATGACCAATCGCATGAGATGCCCAGTCTTGTGGTACACCTACACCTAAGATTCCATTCAATGCCATAGTTGCTGCCCACATAATATTCGCTCTGACATCGTAATTTTCAGGCTCTGCTAACGCTTTTGGACCTTCTTCAATTAAAGTAGAAAAGACTGCTTCAGCAAAACGATCTTGTACTTTTGCATTAACAGGATATGTCATATATTGTTCGAAGGTATGCACAAACGCATCCACTACACCATTCGCTGTTTGTCTGGTTGGTAATGAATACGTTGTTGTTGGATCTAATACAGAAAATTGCGGTTTAACATATGGGGAGAAGAAACCAAGTTTATCTTGGGTTTCTTTACGACTGACCACCGCATTACCGTTCATTTCAGAACCAGTTGCAGGTAAAGTAAGGATTGCCCCAATTGGTAATGCTTGAGTAATCACTTGTCCATGACTTTTAACGATTTCCCACTCATCGCCTTGATGATTAATCGCTGCCGCAATAAATTTTGTTCCATCTAAAACAGAACCGCCACCTACTGCAAGTAAAAATGTTACTTTTTCTTGTCTAGCAAGTGTAACGGCTTTCATTAAAGTCGCAAATTGAGGGTTTGGTTCAATTCCTGAAAATTCGACGACTTCAAAATCTTGTAATGCTTGGGTAACTTGTTGATAGACACCATTCTTTTTAATACTTCCACCACCATAGGTCATTAGGATTTTTGCGCCATTGGGAATTTGTTGTTTGATTGCAGCGATTTGACCTTTACCAAATAATACTTTTGTTGGTAAGTGAAGCGTAAAATTGTTCATAAACACTCCTTTTGATTGAATAATTATTTTAGTGCTAGGACATTTTCTCATCTATGTAGGGTTGAAGGTTGTTGGCTTAAAATCACTAAACATTTCAACTTTTTCCTTGCCTTAATAAAAAGCTGTTGTTGTAAGAAAAAACAAAATATCCACACTTTTAGTTTCAAATAAAAATGCTTTCCTAAACAGAGGAAAGCATTTAACAGCAAGGTAAGAAAAATTATTTTCTCACCGCAATTGCTTCAATTTCGATACCGACATCTTTAGGTAAACGAGCGACTTCTACACAAGAGCGTGCAGGAAAGTTTGGATGATTATTTTCTTTAAAGAAACGTTCATATTCTGCATTAACTACGGCAAATTGGTTGAGATCTTTCACAAAAACAGTAGTTTTTACAATATCAGCAACATGTAAACCAGCTTGTTCAACGATTGCTTTAATGTTTTCTAATGATTGACGTGCTTGAGCAACGATATCACTAGGAACTTCTCCTGTTGCTGGATTTACTGGAATTTGTCCAGAAGTTAATACTAAATTGCCTAAATCAACAGCTTGTACATAAGGGCCAATTGCTGCAGGTGCTTTTTCTGTATGAATGATTTTTGTCATTGTAATTCCTTATAAAATTAAAAGTAAGTTATAGCTAATGTAACTGATTAAGCAAGGGTAGCAACCATAACTGCTTTAATGGTATGCATACGATTTTCAGCTTCATCAAAAACAATAGAAGCAGATGATTCAAATACCTCATCGGTGACTTCCAAACCTTTTAGACCATATTTAGCGGCAATCTCTTTACCTACCGTTGTATGTTCATCATGGAAAGACGGTAAACAGTGCATAAATTTCACATTCGGGTTACCAGTTAATTTCATTAATTCTGCGTTTACTTGATACGGTTTCATTAATTCAATCCGTTCTGCCCAAGCACTTTCAGGCTCACCCATAGACACCCAAATATCAGTGTAAATGAAATCGACATCTTTTACGCCAGCCGCAATATCTTCGGTACAGGTAATTTTGGCGCCGGTTTGTTTAGCGATCTCAGCAACTTCATCTAATAGTTTTTGCTCAGGGAAAAACTGTTTTGGTGCAACAAGGCGTAGATCTAGCCCCATCAAAGCGGCACCTTCAACAAAAGAATTTCCCATATTATTACGTGCATCACCTAGATAAGCGAGTTTCATTTGATCCAAGCGTTTACCTTTACCGTGTTCTAACATAGTTAAGAAATCTGCCAAAATTTGTGTTGGATGAAATTCATCAGTAAGCCCATTCCAAACTGGAACACCTGAGTAGGTAGCTAATGTTTCCACTAATTCCTGACCATAACCACGGTATTGAATTGCATCATACATTCTACCTAGTACACGAGCGGTATCTTTCATACTCTCTTTATGGCCAATTTGCGAACCGCTAGGCCCAATATAAGAAACATTAGCGCCTTGATCAAATGCACTAACCTCAAAGGCACAACGAGTACGTGTTGATGTTTTTTCAAAGATTAAAGCAATATTTTTTCCTTCTAAGCGAGGTTGTTCTGTACCAGCATATTTGGCTTTTTTGAGTTCTGCCGCAAGATCAAGCAGAAATTGGATTTCTTGCGGGGTGAAATCTAATAAACGTAAAAAATGACGTTGGCGTAAATTGACTGGCATAAAAACTCCCTAATATTGTGGTTATGATTGCTGTATCTGTTTTAATTGATATAACGCGGCAAGTGCTTGCTTTGGCGTTAAATCGTCAGGATCTAAGCTAGCTAATTTTTGCAAAATAGCTTCGGTTCGTGCATCGGTTTCTGGCTCTGGTGAGAAATCTAATTCTGCTTGTCGATGTGTTTGAGAATACTGGATCGACAGGGTTTCTAATTGTTTTAATTTTTGTTTTGCAAGTTGGATAACAGGACGAGGTACTCCTGCTAATTGTGCAACAGCAAGGCCATAACTTTTGCTTGCTGCTCCCTCTTGCACCGAATGCATAAATGCAATCGTATCACCATGTTCTTTGGCGTCAAGGTGAATATTAATACAACCAGTTAATTGTTCTGGTAATGCGGTTAATTCAAAATAGTGGGTGGCAAAAAGTGTTAATGAACGTAATTGGGTTGCCAACCATTCAGCACAAGCCCAAGCCAAAGATAAACCATCATAAGTGGATGTTCCTCGACCAATTTCATCAATTAACACCAAACTTTTCGGGGTTGCTTGGTGCAGAATATTTGCCATTTCGCTCATCTCAACCATAAAGGTAGAACGTCCAGAAGCTAAGTCATCAGACGCGCCAATTCGAGTAAAAATACGATCAATCGGACCAATAATTGCGCTGTCAGCAGGTACAAAACTACCTATGTATGCCATCAAAGTAATTAAGGCTGTTTGACGCATATAGGTACTTTTCCCTCCCATATTTGGCCCAGTGATAATCAAGAGATGGCGTTGCTGGTTAAGCTGTAATGGATTAGCAATAAAAGGTTGTTGCAGTACAGTTTCTACTACTGGATGACGCCCACCTTGAATATTGATTTCAATATGATCGCTAAATGTTGGTGCAACATAATTTAATGTTTCGGCTCGTTCAGCCAAGTTTGTTAAGACATCTAGTTCTGCCAAAGCTAAACTGGTTAATTGTAGATCTGCTAAATGCGGAAGTAGCAGATCAAATAACTCTTCATACAGTTGTTTTTCCAGTGCAAGCGCTGCTCCTTGGGCTTTTAACACTTTATCTTCGTAGTTTTTTAATTCTGGAATGATAAAACGTTCCGCATTTTTTAAGGTTTGGCGGCGCGTATAATGTGCCGGCGCTTTTTCCGCTTGACCACGACTAATTTGGATATAGTAGCCATGCACAGCGTTAAAACCAATTTTGAGTGAATCAATCCCGGTTGCTTGACGTTCTCTGGCTTCTAGATTTTCTAAAAATTGAGTAGCACCTGTCGCTAAGTCTCGCCATTCATCGAGTTCTGCATTATAACCTGGTGCAATCACGCCTCCATCACGGATAAGTAAAGGAGGAGTTTCAATAATTGCACGTTGAAGTAATTGGTATAGTTCAGCAAAATCTTTTATTTGAGATAGCAATAAATCAAATTGCCCCTGACTTTGCTGGTGTAATAAAGCAAGAATGTTAGGGATTTGTGCTAAACCATGACGTAAACGGGTGAGATCACGTGGTCGAGCCGAACGCAATGCGACTCGAGCGAGAATACGTTCCATATCACCAAGTTGTTGAAGCAGCGGTTTAAGCTCTGTATATACATCAGTTGCTAGCAGTTGTTTTACTGCATTTTGGCGTTTTAACAGTTGCTCACGTTGGCGTAAAGGTTGATGTATCCAACGCTTTAATAAACGGCTTCCCATCGGAGTGCTACAATAATCAAGCACGGCTGCTAAGGTATTTTCTGTACCACCCGCTAAATTTTGCGTTAGCTCTAAATTACGGCGTGAAGCGACATCAATAATAATAAAGTCACTTTCTTGTGCTAAAGAGATAGCATTGATATGAGGTAATGCGGTACGTTGCGTTTCTTTTGCATATTGTAATAAACAGCCTGCAGCACATAATGCAACTAACGCTTTTTCAACACCAAAACCTTTTAAATCTTGAGTACCAAATTGTTTATTTAAGAGTTTAATTGCAGTGACTAACTCAAATTCCCAGTTAGGACGGCGACGTAACCCTTTATATTGCTGCAATAATGGCATAGATGCAAAGTCTTCAGGGTATAAAATTTCAACAGGTTGAATACGTTGCAATTCAGCGGTGATACTGGCTTCATTATGATGCTCACTGATTTGAAAACGCCCTGAGGTCATATCAAGTGTAGCTAAACCAAAAATCTTTTTTTCTTGATACAGACAAGCAATGTGATTGTCTTGACGTTCGGGTAGTAGTGCTTCATCGCTGACTGTGCCCGGAGTAACAATGCGTACAATCTGCCTTTCTACTGGACCTTTTGTGGTGGCTGGATCGCCAATTTGTTCACAAATCGCAACAGATTCGCCTAATTGAACTAATTTTGCCAAATAGCCTTCAACGGCGTGGTAAGGTACACCCGCCATTGGGATTGGTTCACCTGCTGATCTACCACGCTTAGTCAATGAAATATCTAATAATTCGGAAGCACGTTTAGCATCGTTAAAAAAGAGTTCATAAAAATCCCCCATCCGATAAAACAGCAAAATATCAGGATATTCTGCTTTTATTTGTAAATATTGCTGCATCATTGGGGTGTAAGAGGAAAGATCACTATCTAAATTCATCATTATTTATCCTTGCTTGATTGCGACAGATAGTATAAAAGATGACGGCAGAAATCGAAAGGTAAGGAATGTGAGATTAATCGATTTAGCGTGTAATCCGAAGAATTTGGAAGTAGGATCGCATTTTTGATCAGTAGAATTATAAAACACTTGATACTGTATAATTATACAGTATAATAACCAACAATTTATTTCCCTTCAATGATAACAAAGGCGATGAAAATGAAAGATTTTGGAATGAATGAAGAAAAAGAAAAAGCTCTTGCGGCAGCATTAGGACAAATTGAAAAACAATTTGGTAAAGGTTCAATTATGCGTCTTGGTGATACACAAACGCTAGATGTTGAAGCAATTTCCACTGGTTCATTAGGCCTTGATGTGGCATTAGGTATTGGTGGATTACCAATGGGACGTATTGTTGAAATCTTTGGACCAGAATCGTCTGGTAAAACCACACTAACCTTATCGGTGATTGCACAAGCACAGAAACAAGGTAAAACCTGTGCGTTTATTGATGCTGAACACGCATTAGATCCAATTTATGCCTCTAAACTAGGTGTTGATGTGCAGTCGTTATTGGTTTCTCAGCCTGATCATGGGGAACAAGCCTTAGAAATTTGTGATGCATTAGTACGTTCTGGTGCGGTTGATGTCATTATTATTGACTCTGTTGCGGCATTAACGCCAAAAGCAGAAATTGAAGGTGATATGGGTGACTCTCATATGGGGTTACAAGCACGTTTAATGTCACAAGCGTTACGTAAATTAACAGGCCATATTAAATCTGCAAACTGTTTAGTCGTCTTTATTAACCAAATTCGAATGAAAATTGGTGTTATGTTTGGTAACCCAGAAACAACGACAGGGGGGAATGCGTTAAAATTCTATGCTTCTGTTCGTTTAGATATTCGCCGTACAGGTTCTATCACAGATGGTGATGAAGTTATTGGTAGCGAAACTCGTGTTAAAGTGGTGAAAAATAAAGTTGCTGCACCATTTAGACAAGCTGAATTCCAAATTTTATATGGAGAAGGCATTTCGAAAACGGGTGAATTAATTGAACTTGGGGTAAAACATAAATTAGTGAATAAATCAGGCGCTTGGTATTCAATTAATGATGAGAAAATTGGCCAAGGCCGTACTAATGCAATGAAATGGCTTGCGGAACACCCTGAAGTGGCTAATGAGTTAGAACGTAAATTACGTGAAGAATTACTGTCTAATCCAGATCAACTGTTAGTGGCAGATGAAGCAGATAAACAAGACGATGATGCACTGGATTTCAGTGAATAATTTGTTCTTGTTGATAAAGGATCAGAATAAGTCATTTTTAATATTTGTTAATATAAAGAAATCAGCTTCCTATCTAATTGATCTCTATGTTTGATCTTCCAGATAGGAAGCAACTCTCACCAAAGTAACCTCTTATCTTAATTTTTAGTTGTTATGAATACTAATCTCGCGCTTGCTTATGTGCTTAAATTATTGGCTATTCGTGATTACAGTGAATATGAATTACGTTGTAAGTTACAGGCTAAAGCTTTTTCAGAACAAGAAATTGAAGATGTCATTGAAAAATGTCAAGCCAATAATTGGCAAAATGATTTTCGCTTTTGTGAACATTTTTTACTTTCTAGAGTACAAAGAGGTTATGGATTACAGCGGATTAAACAGGAAATGCAACAAAAAGGGATCCAAAATGAGGTTTTTCAGCACGTATTAGCTCAAAGTGAAATTGATTGGTTTGCCTTAGCAGAACAAGTATTAAGTAAGAAATTTCCTGATTATGCAGAGATCCAAGATTTAAAAATAAAACAAAAAATGTGGCGATATCTCTATTCTCGTGGTTTTAATCAAGAAGAAATATCCTCTTTATTTAAGGGGTATGATTAGAAATCATATATCATTTGTGGCTTAGAGCTTAGAATAGCGAGCAAAAATAATTACTATAAAATATCTAATTTTCTTCAAATACAATGAATTCCATTTTTATCAGTTAATAAGATTTAATTATTGTAATCAGAAATCTTACTTGTGATTCCATTCCACGAAAATAGATTGTGGAGTAGAATATCCAACTTCTTGACCTTGCGAAAAAAGGAAAATTATGAATTTTATCGGTAAATTAATAGGTGTTATTGTCGGATTCAAATTTGGTGGTTTTTTCGGTGCTATTTTTGGTTGCTTTTTGGGCCATTTAGCAGATAAAAAATTATATGAGTTAGGTAATGTAGGCTCTTCTCTATTTGGGAAAAAGGTTTCTCGTCAATCACTATTTATGCAAACAACGTTTGCGGTGATGGGACATTTAAGTAAAGCAAAAGGGCGGGTTACAACAGAAGACATTCAGTTAGCGACGGCGATTATGGATCGTATGCAACTTAGCCATGAACAGCGTCAAATTGCTCAAGATGCTTTTAATCGTGGTAAAGCAGCCAATTTCCCAATTCGTCAAGCCATTCGTGAATTTAGAGTAGGGTGTGGACAACGCAGAGATTTATTGCGTATGTTCTTGGAAATTCAAATTCAAGTGGCATTAAGTGATGAAGAACTCCATCCAAATGAGAAAGAAATTTTATTTATTGTGGCGGAAGAACTTGGCTATTCTTCTATCCAATTCGAGCAGATGTTAGCAATGATTTATGCAGCTCGCCAATTCTCTCAAGGTGGTGGTTTTTACTATCAATATCAACAATACCAACAACAAGGCTATCAACAACACTCTGGTGGCTATCAAGGCACAAGACAAAGCTCTTCTGGACCAACTTTAGAAGATGCTTATCGTGTATTGGGTGTATCAGCAAATGATGAACGTGAAGTCGTAAAGCGTGCTTATCGTAAGTTAATGAATGAACACCACCCAGATAAATTAGTAGCTAAAGGGTTGCCAGAAGAAATGATGGAAATGGCAAAAGAAAAAGCCCAACAAATTCAAGCTGCGTATGATTTGATCTGTAAAGTGAAAGGCTGGAAAAAATAATGAAATTGTCATCCACCTCACCAATAATTTTAGCAATCTTTATCGCTGGATTAATGATTTGGTCATTTATTGAACCTTATTCGCAAGATGTCTGGATCGCAGAAATGGTACCTGTTATTGCGGTATTTATGCTGTTGATTATTACTTATCCTAAATTCCAATTTAGCGTATTTGCGTATATTTTGATGAGTGGTTGGCTAATTCTGCATACCATTGGTGCACACTACACCTTTGAGCATGTACCTTTTGCATGGGGAAGTGAATTATTATCAGGATGGTTAGGTGAAGGGCGTAACCATTTTGATCGTGTAGCGCATTATATCATTGGTTTTTATAGCTTCCCGATTGCCGAATTATTAATTAGAAAATGCAGGGCGAATGTAGTGACCGCAGGGTTATTTGGCTTATTTTCTATTATGAGTATTGCTGCGGCATATGAAATTATTGAATGGCAATATGCGGTACGAGAAGGTGGTGAAGCAGGGATTGCTTTCTTAGGATCACAAGGTGATATTTGGGATGCACAAAAAGATATGTTGGCAGATACACTAGGCGCAATTACTGCATTGATTTTATTTTATTGTTATCGACCGGATAAAAGATGCGCATAATTCTTGCTCCAATGCAGGGCGTATTAGATCCTTTTATGCGCCAATTATTAACTGCTTTTAATAGTTATGATCTCTGTGTTTCAGAGTTTGTACGTGTGGTTAATCAATGCTTACCGAAGAAAGTCTATTATCGGCTTTGTCCTGAATTACAACAACAAGGTTATACAGATAGCGGCACGCCAGTTAGAGTACAACTATTAGGACAATTTCCTGAATGGCTTGCAGAAAATGCTAATTTAGCTATTTCATTGGGATCACATGGCATTGATTTAAATTGTGGATGTCCATCTAAAACCGTAAATGGTAGTTGTGGTGGAGCAAGTTTATTAAAACAGCCAGAGCTGATCTATCAAGCAACCAAAGCGATTCGAGCTGCGATTGGTTCAGAACAGATATTAAGTGTTAAAGTGAGATTAGGTTGGGAAGAGAAAACTTTTGCATTAGATATTGCTGATGCCGTACAGCAAGGTGGAGCAAATGAAATTTCCGTGCATGGTCGAACAAAAATGGATGGTTATCGCGCTGATCGAATTGATTGGGAAAAAATTGGTGAGATTCGCCGTTTTTTGTCGATCCCAGTGATTGCTAATGGTGAGATATTTAGTTGGCAAGATGCACAAACGTGTTTAGCGGTAACAGGGTGTGAAGATTTAATGGTTGCGCGTGGTGCATTACAGATCCCAAATTTAAGCGAAGTGATTAAACATCAAGCAGAGCCTGTGGCTTGGCATCATATATTGAAGCTATTGCATCATTATAGTCAGGTGGAAAATCAGTGGGATAGCGGATTTTATCATGTTGCAAGAATTAAGCAGTGGCTAAGATTCTTACTTAAATCATATCAAGAGGCAGACCTCTTATTTGAGAAGATAAAAGGTTGTTCAACTAGTGAAGAATTGCAATGGATGTTGAGTAGAGAGAATGAAATATAACTGGATTTTATTTGATGCAGATGAAACACTTTTTTCTTTTGATTCATTTGCTGGATTAAGACAATTATTTGCACAGTATAATGTTGATTTTACCCAAGAAGATTTTAATCAATATCAACAACTTAATAAGCCTCTTTGGGTTGCGTATCAGGATGGTAAAATTGATGCTAAAACATTACAAGAGAGTCGTTTTTCTGCTTGGGGCAAGCGATTATCAGTTGATCCTGCGGAACTCAATCATGGCTTTTTATTGTCTATGGCGGAAGTTTGCCGACCATTAGATGGCGTTGTGGATTTATTACAACAGCTAAAAGATCAGGCTAAATTGGCGATTATTACTAACGGTTTTACCGCAATGCAGCAATTACGTCTGAAAAAAACAGGATTAAATGATTATTTTGAGTTTGTTGTTGTTTCTGAAGAAATCGGGGTTTCTAAACCTAATCCACAATTTTTCCAACACGCTTTAGAGCTAGCCAATCCTCAAGATACGAAGCAAGTATTAGTGGTAGGAGATACTTTAGAATCTGATATTTTAGGTGGCAATAATGCGGGGTTAGATACGTGTTGGCTTGATCATGGGCGTGAGAATTTAACTGAGATTAAACCAACATACCAGATCCCACGTATTGCAGATTTATTACCTGTGATTGTTGAAAATTCGTAAACTTATCTTTACGCTGTCTTTATTTCTGTACAGGCTCAAGGTATGATAGCGCCAGTATAGAAAATTGTGAGGAGGTAAGAGATGCGTTTTGCAATTTCTTGTATTGATCGAATTGGTGTCGCAAAAGAAGTTTTAGATTTATTAGCAAAAGAGCATATCAATCTTGGGGGGATTGAGTTAAAAAAAATAGATCAAAATGGGGTGATTTATCTAAAGATTGAGAAAATAGAACAATTCCAAGTGAATTATTTAATAGATAAATTACAAGATATTGATGGAGTCAGTACAGTTTCATGCTTAGATTATCTGCCTTATGAGCGTAAAGCGATTGAGTTAAATGCATTATTTGAAGCCCTACCGCATCCAATTTTATCAATTAATTTAAATGGCAAGATTGACTTTGCTAACCAACCTGCTCGAAAGTTATTGTTACCCTATTTGCAAGAGAAGAAGCCTAAGGCAAAGACATTACAAGATTATTTATTAGTTGATGCACTCCCATTTTTACAACAGGCAGATTGGTATCAAACTTTTTTACGACAAGCTAAACAGCACCCTTCCCCAGTTTCACTCTCACAAAATATTCAATTAGATGATCAGCATTGGCGTCTTGATTTATTACCACTTAAGTTTAAAGAAGGTGAGCAAAGCGTTATTGGTAGTGTTGTCACCTTGCAATCTTTTGAAATGTTGCGTATCGATCCACAACAATTTAATGCGTATCACAGTAATACTTTTGATGAAGTAGTGACGAAAAGTCGTAAGATGGCGGAATTGGTGGAATTAGCGAAAAAATTTGCATTTTCTGATGCACCATTATTAATTCAAGGCGAAACAGGTACCGGGAAAGAGTTTATTGCGAAAGCGTGTCACTATTTTAGTAATCGCCGCGATGAAAAGTTTATCGCGGTGAATTGTGCAGGATTACCGCCCGAGGATACAGAAGCGGAAATGTTTGGTTATCATTCTGCTGAACGAAAAAGTATTGGCTTTTTTGAATATGCAAATCAGGGTACCGTGTTATTGGATAATATTGCAGAACTTTCACTACCAATGCAGGCGAAATTGTTACGTTTTTTACATGATGGAACGTTTCGGCGGGTAGGGGAAGAACAGGAGCATTATGTCAATGTGAGAGTCATCTGCACAACCCAAGAACCATTGTCAACGTATGTTGAACAAGGTGTGTTGCGAGAAGATCTTTATCACCGCTTAAATGTTTTAACTCTGAACATACCACCATTGCGGGAACGTAAAGAGGATATTCCGGATTTAGTGGCGTTATTTGTCAAACAAATTGCAGCTCAATTAGGCATACCTTTGCCGCACTATTCAGATGAGTTTATTGCGTTCTTACAGAAGTATAGCTGGGGTGGAAATGTACGAGAATTATATAATGCTTTATACCGAGCTTGTTCTTTAGTGGAGAATGGAAAGTTGACACCAGCAGGATTGCATTTACAAGATAGAGTGATTAGTCATTTTAATTTGGAGCAGTTTGATGGGGCAACATTAGATGAGATGTTGGGCAGTTTTGAAGCAGCGATTTTGCAAAAATTTTATGCAGAATATCCGAGTACGAGAAAATTAGCACAGCATTTAGGTATTTCTCATACCGCTGTTGCCAATAAGCTACGCCAGTATGGAATCACTAAGTAGTCTAAATTAGCTATAACAGTATGATGACAAAATATGCTAGAATAGACGGTCAAATTTTTTGTATAGTTTTCTGGGTAGCTGGCATTAACCCATAATTAGCGGAGGAATAAATGACGGTAGCAGCGAATAGACGTTCAATAATGACCCTTTTTTCAGATAAAAATGATATTTATAGCCATCAGGTCAAAATAGTTTTAGCCGAAAAAGGCGTAGCCTATGAAACTGAAAATATCGAAGCAGGCGAAATTTCTGAAGATTTATTAGAACTCAATCCAACCGGCAGTTTACCAACTTTAGTTGATCGTGGATTAGTCCTTTTTAATTCGCGTATTATTATGGAATACCTTGATGAGCGTTTTCCTCATCCACCATTGATGCCAGCTTATCCTGTAGCAAGAGCACAATGTCGTTTATTAATGCAACGTATTGAAAATGACTGGTATCCACTCTTTGCGAAAGCGAAAGATGAAAATCACCCTGAATGTGCTGCAGCACGTAAGCAACTTAAAGAAGAGTTACTTGCCGTTGCACCAGTCTTTTCACAATATACCTATTTTATGAGTGATGAATTTAGTTTAGTCGATTGTTATTTAGCACCGCTATTCTGGCAATTACAATTATTAGGCATTGAATTTACTGGCGCAGGAAGTAAAGCGTTGAAAGGCTATATGAATAAGGTCTTTTCTCGTGATAGCTTTGCCAAATCACTAGGAAATAGTGCAGCACTTAATATTATGGATGATAAATAAGGATTGATTATGGCGATAACAACACAAACTCCAAAACGCCCCTATTTATTACGCGCTTATTTTGATTGGTTGGTTGATAATGATTTAACTCCTTATCTGGTTGTGGATGCAAATTATCCAGAAGTCGAAGTGCCAGTTGAATATGTACGTGATGGGCAAATTGTGTTGAACTTATCACCAAATGCGGTAGGAAACTTATCATTAGGGAATGAAAAAATTCTGTTTAGTGCAAGATTTCAAGGTGTGATTCGCCACATTGTGATTCCATTAGGTGCTGCTATGGCAATCTATGCGCGGGAAAATGGCGATGGAGTTATGTTTGAGCCAGAGGATGCCTACGATATTGAGCGGCTGGATACTGAACAACCTATCGGTTTTCAAGATGTGGTAGATACCCCTAAAAAAGCCAAAAGTGAGCAAGAAAAAGCGAAAAATCCAGCAAAGAAAACACCTCACCTACGAATTCTAGATTAATTGTAAATGATGCCGTATTTAATGACGGCATTTTTTATTTTCTCGATCCTCCTCACAATCTCACTATCAAATAATTAATTTAAAGTGAATTTCTGATTATTTTCTCTTGGTCTATAAGGAGAAAATATTATGCAGCGATATTATGCAGGGCTAACGGTAATAGAAGTGCTGACGGTGATGTCGATTATTGCACTATTGAGTTTATTTGCGGTGCCAAGTTGGCAATATCTGCATACACAACTTAGATTTCATCTTGAACAATGGAGTTTACAACAGTTTTTATTGCAGGTACAACAACGTGTTAATAACTCTGATTCTAATTGGGGTTTATATGCCAGTGTTTCGAATGATCGGCAAAAATGGTGTTTAATTGCACAAATTGCTAAAGAAAAAAGTGCGGATCTTTGTGATTGTTTGCGTCTATCGAGTTGTTCCCAAGATACAAAGTTAGTCTATTTCCCACAATCAACAGCAAAAATTAGATTAATTACTAAGCAGTATTATCCACAGGCAATCACCTTTTTTAACCATACTCGACACACGATGCGTAATGCTTGTTTCCTATTGCAATCAGATCATAAACAGCTTGTATTTAAGTATAGTGGAGTAGGTGGAGTGAAAATTGATGAGCAGAGTTCAACCAGTGCCTGTTTGCAATATCAATCGTAAAACACCAATGTTTTTACTGGGGACAACATTACCCGAGCTATTAATTGGATTAGCGATAACAAGTCTTTTGATTATCTTATTTTCACATTGGGTAGTTTATCTTTATCGTTACTCTGAGCAACAGCAGCAACGATTGCAGTTACAACAAACTGTACATCAAGCATTACAGCTAATGAGTAAGGATATTCGGCGAACAGGATATCATGCTCCATTATCGCAAAATAATCTCTCTTTATTCCAATATCAAAAACGTAGTTTAACGTTAAATTTACCTAAGCAGGACAGCTATCAATGTGTGATGTTTTTTTATGATATAAATCGAGATGGTTGCATAGGGACTTCGCAAAATCAGGGTTGTGTAGCAAATGGTATAAATCAAACTAAGGATGTACAAAAAGAGCTGTTCGGTTATCGGATTAATGCAAAACAATTAGAAATGTTATTTATGTTTGAAGACACAATACCTCAACATTGTAGTGCAATAAGTTGTCAGCAACATTTAAATAATCCAAGTTGTTATAGTCGAGGATGGACAAAAGTTTTAGATGAACAGCGTTATATAGTACAAGATCTTGCTATTCGCTGGTTAGAGAAGCAGCGAGGTTTAAGTATAGGGCTTACTGTCAGTTTACGGGAACAGCCTAAGATAACCTATCAAGCAACAACATTGATTCCGTTACTTAATGAGGTAAAGGAATGAGAACTGCAGAATCAGGGAATATTAGCTTATTTACCTTATTGTTATTGACAAGTCTGAGTTTATTGTTGTTGTGGTTAATACAAGATAGTTTACTGTTTTCCCAACGGGGAGTGATAGTGAGAAATCACTATTTAGATTTACAAGGGCGTTTATGGCAACAGTATCGCCAACAACGAGAAAGTTTATGCCAAGGCGAGCCACCCAGTGGGAAAAAATTTACCGAAACTTTGCATGTTGCTGATAGGCATTTAGTATTGAATCATTATATCGATTGTGAAAAAAACTCTCTGTTCTTACAAACACCAACACAGGCAGAAAATTCTCCAAGAGGACAATATCTGAATCCTAAGTATGAATTTCCTGCTCATCAAGTTTATGCAGAACCTATTTATACTATGAAGCGTATGCCTAAACTCTGGATAATCGATCAACCAATGACCTGGTATTTAACGGGAAATCTTTATGGTGTAGTAATTAGTAATGCGCCTTTAACCATTACGGGGGCTGGTAAGATTATTGGTACAGTGATTAGTGATCAACCGATTATAATGGGAGAACAGATTACGATAGATTTTGATGCCAATATTGTACAAAAGATAGTAGAACAATTTTCCTACTGGGAAATTGCCGAGGGTGGTTGGCATGATTTCTAATTTCGTAAGAGGACACACATTGTTAAGCGTGTTAGTTGCTTTAAGTGTGCTATCAACAATATTACTGTTAGGGCAAACTTGGCTTAATCAACAACAGCAGCAAAATGCCCAATTATGGCAAGTCACTCAAGCCTTACAGATCGCAGAGAATCAACAAACATTGCGTCTATTAGAACAATCTTGTGAATCACAAATAGTGCAAAATGGAGTTCATTTTTTAATTCGTTGTGAGGCAGATTTTATTACTGTGCAATATCCTTTAGGTGAAATACGTGTTCGAGGTTAGTACTATAGTTTTTGGCAGAGATCAGTATAATGAAGCGTCAATTTATCGAGAGGGAAAAGGGTTATGTCAGAAACATTTAAAGAAATTGATGCAAATGAAGCATGGCAATTAATGCAACAGCGATCAGCTGCTTTAGTGGATGTACGTGATATCCAGCGTTTTGCTTATAGCCATCCAATACAAGCTTTTCATTTGACCAATCAAAGTTATGGTGAATTTTGTCAGCGTTATGATTTTGATCAGCCTATTGTGGTGATCTGTTATCACGGTAATAGTAGTCGTAATGTTGCTCAGTTTTTAGTCGAGCAAGGATTTGACGAAGTGTATAGCATACGAGGTGGTTTTGATGCTTGGGTAAAAGCAGATCTCCCCGTTGAGTCAGGATTAATAGAATAAAGAATCCAATAAAAAGCACTATTTCAATG